>JBNKYQ010000010.1:2557-26173 GCA_050300975.1 Kordiimonas sp. | reverse complement strand
CGAGGAGCTCGCGAACGAGCACGGCTGGTTCCTGACCCGCCAGTTCGAGAATGAAGCGAACGCTGAAGCGCACCGCCGGACAACAGCACCGGAAATCCTGGATGCTTTTGAAGGTGAGCGCCTGGATTATTGGGTCTCCGGCTTCGGCACCGGCGGAACCTTGAGCGGCGTGGCCTCCAAACTGAAGGAAGTGCGCCCGGACATCAAGATCATCGCCTGCGAACCGGATAACGCCCCGGTGGTTACGTCCGGTCATGGTCAGGCCCGTCGCGCAGACGGTGTGCCCACCGAAAGCCACCCCCATTTTCGCCCACACCTGATGCAGGGCTGGAGCCCGGATTTCATCTCGCGCCTTACGGAAGATGCCATGACCCACAATCTGATCGACGGCTTTGAGCTGATCGATGGCGGTCGCGCAGTGGAACTGAGCCGTAAGCTGGCGCGTGAGGAAGGCGTCCTGACGGGCATCACAGGTGGCGCGACCTTTGCCGGCGCGCTTCAGATTGCCGAAAAGGCGCCCGCGGGTTCGCGCATCCTGTGCATGCTGCCCGACACGGGTGAACGCTACCTCAGTACGCCGCTTTTCGAGGGCATCGAAGAAGAAATGTCAGCGGAAGAAATGGCAATTTCGCAGTCCACCGACAGCTGCCGCTTCGGCGATGCAACTACAGCCGCAGCCCCTGTCGCAGCACCGAAGGCCGCCCCAAAGAAGGACGACAAGAAAGCCATCAGCCCAGAGACGTTTGTTGCTGAAACGCTGGCGAACGAGGACCATCCGGTCGTGGTGTTTGGCCTTGCCTGGTGCGAGTTCGGCTGGTCAGCCACCAAGTTCCTGAGCAAGATCGGTGTCGACTATCACACCGTGGAAATCGACCGCCCTGAGTTCCAAGCTGACGGTGTCGGTGTACGCGTGCGGGCCGATATCGAAGCCCAGTCCGGTGTGAAAACCTTCCCGCAGATCTTTGTGAAGGGGAAATTCATCGGCGGCTGCACCGATGTCTTTGAAGCCTTCAAGGACGGTAGCCTGCAAACGCTGCTTGCTGAGGCAGGCATCGCGTTTGACGGCGACGCAGACGTTGATCCCTATCAGATGCTGCCAAAGTGGCTGCACCGTAGATAGCAGCTATTCATAACTATGCCATTGATATGAAAACAATTTCGGTGGCATACTAAGCTTTAGTTCCCTGCAACACATCTCTCCCTTCGGTCTCTACCGGCGGGAGTTTTGTGTTGCGTTGGCGCAAACGCGCTCGAGAGAGAAGTAAATATGGCCAAGACCCTTTTCGAGAAATACGGCGGTTTTCCTACCTTCCGCAAAGTCGTGTCGAGCTTTTATGACCAGATTCTGGACAGCCCGGTTCTTCAAAAGCACTTTGTCGGCGTTGATATGGCGCGGCTGATTGATCACCAGACCAAATTCGTGACGTATGTGACCGGTGGGCCAGCCAGTATTTCGGACGAGCATCTGTCGCGGGCGCACAAGATGCTGAAAATCACCAAGCCGGAGTTCGAGGAAATGGCGATGATTTTCGAAGAAACGCTTGAAGATCATGACATGGAGCCCGCTGACGTGAAATATGTGGTGGGCGAGATCCGCAAACGCTCCCACCTGATCATCACACAGTAAGGATCGGCGCATGACCCTTTCGCCTGAAGCCATACAAGCCCTGCAGGGAATGGACACAGCGGTGGCGGTTCTGAACCCTGCCACGTGGGAGCCAGTGTTTGAAAACGCGGCCTTCTTCCGTTTTTTCCCCTCGGGCGGCGGCGACGGCGAAAGCATTTTTGACCGGGTGAATGGCCTGGACCAGGACAAGCTGGAGACCCGCATGGGGCGCGGCCGCAAATATGAGTTCGCGATCGATATCCGGCAGGAGCCGCGCACCATCTGCCTGAACCTAGTGTTCCACCCTGCCGCGGAAGACCAGCTCTATGTGCTGATGGAAGCGCAGAATGTGACCAAGCAGCGCGAAGCCGAGATGATGCTGGATAGTTATTCCAACATGTCTGAAAAGGCGCGGCGCGAGCTGGAGCGTGAAAAAGACCGCGTGGAAAAGCTTCTTCTCAATATCATGCCGCGGTCGGTTTACGAGGAGATGAAGGATTACGGCACCACCACGCCGCAGAAGTTCGACAGCGCATCTGTCCTGATGCTGGATTTTGTCGACTTTACCGAAATGGCGGTGGCCCGAGACCCAGGCGCGCTGATCGCGGAACTGAATGATATCTTCTCGGCCTTCGACCGGATCGTGGAGCTGTTCGATTGCGAACGTATCAAGACCATCGGGGACGCCTATATGGCAGTCGCCGGCCTGCCTGAACCAAACAGTGACCATGCAACCCAGCTTGCGCGCGTGGCGCTCAGGATGAAGCGCTACCTGGAGAAACGCAATGCGGCGCACCCAACCCAGTGGCGTTTCCGCATCGGCATTGCCACCGGTTCACTGATCGGCTCCATCGTTGGCATCCAGAAGTATGTCTATGACGTGTTCGGCCCGGCCGTGAACCTCGCAGCCCGCCTTGAGAGCGTATGCGAGCCAATGAAGATCACCGTGTGTGAGGCAACCGAAGACTTGATCCACAATAACTTCTCGCTCAGCAAGCTGCCAGTTGTGGACGTCAAAGGCTTTGGCGAACAGCAGCTTTATACCCTCGATTTCGAGGACCGGAGCTAGCGTCAGTCGATGAAGTCGGCGATGTCCCTTAGGGCCTCAAGGTCCTTGATGGTGATCTTGCCGCCTGAAAGCGCCAGAACGCCCATGTCCTGCCAGTCGCGCAATTGGCGGTTTACATTTTCCCGGCTGAGGCTGACAAAATTCCCCAGATCAGATTGGCTGATGGCGAACTTGAGGCTGCTTTCCATGTCCATGTCGCCGTCCGTATTGGCACCGTGATAGGCCACCAGTTGCAAAAGCCCACGCGCAAGTTTCGGCCCCATGGCATAGGACCTGTCGCTTTCCAGAAGCTGGTTGGTGCGACGGATGCGCGCGCACAGGACCTTGATGATCTGCAGCGTGATGTCAGGGTGCTTCTCAAGGAAGGCTAGGAGAGTAGCGCGCTTGAAGATTGCGACCTTGCAGGGCTCGACAGTGATGACCGAAGCAGAGCAGGGCTGGCCATCAAATACCGAGAGCTCCCCAGCGATCTGGCCCGACCCAAGATAATCCAGAATGAGTTCCTTGCCTGAGGCCGTGTAGATGCAAATTTTACAGGTGCCTTCCCGGATCAGCAGAAGGGTATCGCCGTCATCCCCTTGGTGCATGAGCGTGGTACCCTTGGGGACTGTCTTTTCAATGGCGATATCGAGCGCTGCCTGCTTCTGTGCGTCAGACAGGCTGGCAAGCAAAGTCCCTTCTGCATTGAAGGTTTCCGGATTTCTGAACGCCATTCTTATTCCCTCTATGCCCCATGGGTTTGTGGCTAACTATAGTGGATCAAGGGTTTAACAAAAGGTCAATAGTGCATGGTTGCTATGCTGTTTTGCATATTGGCGTCAGAAATCCTGGAATTCCGCCAATCGTGGGGGCGTGTATTTTCATAAGTTTTCATTTTTTTTCAAACTTGTGCTTTGCGTCACAGTTCGTGGGCGTGCTTCGGCGTATTTCGATGTCAGGCCGGGCCATACCTCCCTGATTGGCCCGGCAAGAACAGAAAAAGGAGTAGATCATGTTTGATAAGATCGAAATCGACACGACAGAACGCTTTGCCCGCTGCATTGAAGCATCCAAGCGAGTGCGCTGGGAAATTGAACGCGACGTTATCCAGGGCCGCGCTTTCGACACCGCCCACAAATACTTGCCGGACGGCCTGTCGCTTGCCGGGGAATTCACCAGCCTCAGCGACGCTGAAAAGAAATACCTGAGCCAGATTCAGGGCCGTACATACGCCAACATCTTCGGCCTGGTGGAACGTTTCATCAACGCCAAGGTGTTGGAGCTTAGCCGCGACTATTGGCTGGGCAACCAGGTAAAACTTGAAGCTCTCGTGCGTTTCAGCGATGAGGAACTGAAGCACCAGGAACTGTTCCGCCGGATCGAGCTTATGATCGCCGAGGCCATGCCAGAAGGCTATTCGAACACGCCAGACCCTGACGCGGTGGCTGAGGCGGTCCTCAGCAAATGCACCTGGGCTGTGCTGACACTGACGCTGCATATCGAGCTCTTTACCCAGCAACACTACCGCGAAAGCATCGACAAAGACGAAGCCCTGTCACCGCTCTTCAAGGATGTCTTCCTGTTCCACTGGAAGGAAGAAAGCCAGCACGCGATCCTTGATGAGCTGGAGCTTCGGAAGCATGACGCCACACTGACGTCTGACGAGCGTGATCAGGCGGTAACGGACTTCATCGAGCTCGTGGGCGCAGTGGACGGCATCCTGAAGGCACAGGCCACGGCGGACGCCAAATATTTCGCTGCCACCTGTGGCCGTGTGGTTGAAGCGGATGAGACGGCGACGATCGAGGCTGGCCTTCTGAAGGCCTACCGCTGGCAGTATATCCTGTCTGGCGCTGGCCACCCGCAGTTCCAGAAAGTCCTGGGTGACCTGCTGAGTGAAGTCCAGCTGGGCCGCATCGTCGACGCCCTCGGCCCGCTGCAGGGCTAGAATACGACCCCCAACGCAAGGTGGCCCCACACCTCCTCCCGGAGATTCCGCCTTGTGCCCGGAAGGGTCGGCCCCGCTTCTGGTCATGCCAGGGGCGGGGCATTCTTCTTGGCGAAATCGCGTGGAACTTAATATATAACTAATAATCATTAATTAATGAAAATCGATCATATCTTGTCATGAATTGGGCGAGGCCGCTATATTTCCTTCCTTGAAAGGTCGCAGAAAACAGCGACTGGTGTCAGGTAAGGAGGAAAGCAAGTGACTTGGAATGAGAAGTGGGGGCGGAACACAAAAGCGGTTTCGCGCGTTATGAATACTGCGTCGGCAGTGGCACTGATGATTGGGGTGGTCGCAGGTGCTGCATACGCGCAGGATAATCAGGAAACAGATGAAAATACGGATCAGTCCGCCTTTCAGTTTGAAGAGATCGTAACCGTCGGTACGCGCTCGCAGGGGCGGTCTGCGCTCAGCTCGCCTGCACCGGTTGATGTGATTTCCGGCAAGGATTTTGAAAACCAGGCTGATAACGACATCAGCAACCTGCTCAGGACGGTGGTGCCATCCTATAACGTCAGCGCGCAACCGATCAGTGATGCGTCAACGTTCGTGCGCCCGGCCAGCCTGCGGGGCCTGGCTGCTGACCACACGCTGGTGCTTCTGAACAACAAGCGGCGGCACCGCTCGGCCGTGATCAACTTCTATACAGCCGGTGAATCGAACGGTGCCCAGGGCCCTGACATCTCGGTGTTCCCCACCATTGCCCTCAAGCAGGTTGAAGTGCTGCGCGACGGCGCGGCGGCGCAATATGGGTCTGACGCCATCGCGGGCGTGATCAACTTCCGCCTCAAGGATGACACTGAGGCAGGCACATTAGAGGCCAAATATGGCAGCACCTATGAAGGGGATGGCGACAACTTCCTGGTTTCCGCCAACAAGGGCTTTGAACTGGGTACTGACGGCTTCATCAACATCAGCGCTTCCTATGGCGAAAGCGATCCGACGGACCGTTCGGTCCAGACGGATGCTGCAGCCCAGGCCGCTGCACTGGGTTTCCCCAATGTGCCGAACCCGGCGCAGGTTTGGGGCACCCCAAACGTTCATTATGACTTCAAGTCTGTGGTGAACATGGGCGTGAATATCAGCGACACGACGCGCTTCTACGCCTTCGGCAACTACGCCAAGAAAAAAGCCACAAACGGCCTCTATCACCGCCCAGTGCTCAGCAGGGGCGGGGTCTATACGTTCGGCGACAATGCCGCGATCATCGATCTTGATGGCGCTGGCGGCGAAGCCTGCCCAACCGTGGCCGCAGATGACCTGGCCGGGCTGCAGGGGCTGAGCGCCAACTGCTGGTCCCTGTTCAAGGTCTATCCTGGTGGCTTCACACCGTCCCTGACAGGTACGGTAACCGACTATTCCATGGTCGCTGGCGTTGAAGGCGAGCTGGGTAGCGGCCTGACATACGACATCAGTGCAAGCTATGGCCGCAACAAGACCGGATTCACCGTGGATTCCTACAACGCGTCCTATGGTCCCGATTCAGAAACAGAAATGAGCGCAGGCGCCTTTGTCCAGAATGAGGTCAACCTGAACGCTGATTTCACCTATCCGGTGGCCATGGACAGCCTGGCGGACGATCTGATGGTGGCTTTTGGCCTTGAATATCGCCGGGAAGAATTTGAATCGATTGCGGGGCACCTGCATTCCTATTCGGTTGGCCCATATGGCGAGCTTGGCTTTGGTGGGTCGTCGCAAGGGTACGCGGGCGTTAATGCGGCAGCAGCCGGCAGCGCGTCGCGGTCCAACATTGCGGCTTACCTTGATCTTGAAGCCCAGGTCACGGACAGCCTTCTGCTGACCGGTGCCCTTCGCTGGGAAGATTTTGACGGCTTCGGTTCCACCACAAACACCAAGCTGTCAGCGCGCTGGGACGTCACGGATAATGTTGGGCTGCGGGGCTCTTTCTCCACCGGCTTCCGGGCGCCAACGCCGGGGCAGGCCAATGTGCGTAACATCAGCTCTCTGCTGGATGCTGGCAACATCACCCTTAGCGGTATTGTGCCACCAACCGACCCACTGGCGGTCAGCGTTGGCGGCACAGAGCTTCAGCCGGAAACATCGACCAGTTTCACTGTTGGTACCGTTCTGACCCTCGGCGAAATTGACCTCACGGTTGACTATTTCAACATCACGATCGACGACCGTATTTCCCTGTCGCCATTCTTTGATGTGGACAGCCCGGATTTCGCGAACCTGCGCTACTATTTCAACGACTTCAAAACCAACACCCAGGGTATTGATGTGGTCGCGACCTATTCCGTTGAAATGGGCGAGGGCACGACCAGCTTCGCGCTTGCCGGTAACTGGACCGACAACAAGGTGAAGCAGTCCGCAAGCCTTGATCCCCTGCGTATCCGCACGATTGAGGACGGCACGCCGGCGGTGCGCGGTAACTTCACCGTAAGCCACGTTAATGCCAAGTGGCGCGCCCTGGCGCGGGCCAACTATTTCGGCTCCTACTATAACGGCCATATTTCCTTCACGGACATGGTACCGGGCGCTGAAATGACGTTCGACTTGGAGGTGGGCTACAACATCACCGAAAAGGTTGAGCTGGTTGTTGGTGCAAGCAACGTCTTCAACAACTTCCCGGATGAAGTGCCTGACGAAGGCCTGCCAATGACGACACTCCTTGGCACGGATGCTCTGTTCGATACCAAAGGGGCATGGGGCGCCAAGTATCCGGAGTTCTCCCCGATGGGCATCAACGGCGGCACCTACTATGTGCGCGTCAGGTATGCCTTCTAAGTGACGGGATCTTGAGGCTGGGGTGTGTGCATCCTGGCTTCACACCCCAAAGGCCCTCGCCAGTGTTCCGGCGGGGGTCCTTCATTTGGAGATATGCCCCGGTGGCGCCACCCTCTCTGTCTCTGACGCGGCGTCACCATTTCTTCCCCACCCCTTTTGACAGGGGCAATCATCTCCAGATACGGCATGTGCCGGTGGCTGAAGAAGGCGATCACCCCCATGGCAGCACCGGTGGCCCCGGCACATGTCTCCCTTCCTGCAGGCAAACAAAAACCCCGAACCGCCTTTGAAAGCAGTCCGGGGCCAAGTGAGGGAACGCTGAGCCAGCCTAGTTGGCGGTCAGGTTCTTGAGGGTCGTTGCGAGGATGTCCAGGCCTTCCTCCAGCACCGCGGTTGGCGCGGTCAGGGCTGGCAGGAAGCGGATCACGTTGCCGCGGACACCGCAGCTCAGAAGGATGAGGCCGTTTTCGGCAGCTGCCTTCACCAGCGCACCCGTGAGCGCCGCGTTTGGCTTGCTGGCGTCGCCGTCCTCAACCAGTTCCATCGCGATCATGGCGCCCAGATTGCGCACATTCCCAATCACATTCGGCAGCTCTGCCTGAAGCGCGGTCAGGCGCTTGTTAAAGAGCTCACCAATTTCATTCGCACGGTCACACAGGCCGTCCGCTTCGATGATTTCCATCACTTTGAGGCCCGCGACACAGCCAAGCGGGGAGCCGCCATAGGTGCCGCCAAGGCCGCCTGGGGCTGCCGCGTCCATCACCTGGGCCTTGCCCACCACGCCGCTGATCGGGAAGCCGCCGGCCATGGCTTTGGCAACCGTCATCAGGTCGGGCTCGACGCCGCTGTGCTCGGTAGCGAACAGTTTGCCCGTGCGGGCGAACCCGGTCTGGATTTCGTCACAGATCAACATGATGCCGTGCTCGTCACAGATGGCGCGCAGGCTTTGCATGAAGGATGGGCTCGCCGCATAGAAGCCGCCTTCGCCCTGAACGGGCTCAAGGATGATGGCCGCAACGCGCGCTGGTTCGATATCCGCCTTGAAGAGGGCATCGAGCGCATTCAGGCTGTCTGCTTCAGTGATGCCGTGGTACTCGATCGGGTAGGGCGCGTGGAACACGTCCGACGGGAAAGGCCCGAAGCCGATCTTGTAAGGGGCAACCTTGCCCGTCAACGCCATGCCCATCATCGTGCGGCCATGGAAGCCGCCCTTGAAGGCGATGATGCCTGGGCGGCCAGTGGCTGCGCGCGCGATTTTCACTGCGTTTTCAACGGCTTCTGCGCCAGTTGTCAGGAAAATGGACTTCTTCGGCGTGTCGCCAGGGGCTGCCGCGTTCAGCTTTTCCGCAAGCGCGATATAGCTTTCATACGGGTTCACCTGATAGCAGCTGTGCGAAAATTTATCGAGCTGGTCTTTGACCGCCTCAACAATCCGCGGGTCGCTGTGGCCTGTGTTATTGACGGCGATGCCAGTGGCGAAATCGATATAGCGGTTGCCTTCAACGTCCCACAGAACGGCGTTCTTGGCGTGTGAGGTGAAGCGGGCGTGCATGGTGCCAACACCGCGGGCAACAGCGGCCTCGCGGCGCGCCCAAAGGTCTGCGTTACTCATAATTAAAGCCCTCCTAGCAGGCAGTATTTGATTTCAAGATAGTCATCGATGCCGTAACGCGACCCTTCGCGCCCCAGCCCGCTTTCCTTGACGCCGCCAAAGGGCGCCACTTCGGTTGAGATAATGCCTTCATTGACGCCAACCATGCCGTACTCAAGGCCTTCCATCACGCGGAACACACGTCCCAGGTCACGGGCATAGAAATAGGCAGCCAGGCCGTATGGCGTGTCATTGGCTTGCGCAATTACTTCGGCTTCATCCGTGAAGCGGTAGACAGGCGCAACCGGGCCGAAGATTTCAGCCTGTGTGATCGCCATGTCATGTCTGACGTCCCTGAGCACGGTAGGCGCATAGAAATTGTCGCCCGCGTCGTGGCGCCCGCCGCCGGTCACGGCTTTCGCGCCGTCGGCTACAGCTGTTTCAACAAGGCCAGTCACCTTCGCAACAGCCGCATCATTGATCAGTGGGCCACACGTTACGCCGTCATGGGCGCCGTTGCCGACCTTCAGTTTCTCAACGGCGGCTGCGAACTTCTCAACAAACGCATCATAGACGCCGTCCTGAACATAGAAGCGGTTGGCGCATACGCAGGTCTGGCCTGCGTTCCGGTATTTGCTGACCATCGCGCCCGCGACTGCGGCATCGATATCCGCGTCATCGAACACGATAAAAGGCGCGTTGCCGCCAAGTTCCATCGACGCTTTCTTGACCGTGCCAGCGCACTGAACCAGCAGCTGCTTGCCCACAGCGGTGGAACCCGTGAAGGAAAACTTGCGGATGGTCGGGTGCGTGGTCAGGATTTCGCCAACCTTCTGCGGCTTTTCGGACGTCACAACCTGCAGCACGTCTTTCGGCATACCTGCTTCAAGCGCCAGAACTTCAAGGGCGATGGCGGACAGCGGCGTGCTTTCTGCTGGGCGTACAATCGCGGTGCAGCCTGCGGCAAGGGCAGGCGCAACCTTGCGGGTGATCATCGCCACCGGGAAGTTCCAGGGCGTGATGGCGCTGACGACACCGATGGCCTGCTTGATCACCATGATGCGCTTGCCGGGCAGCGTGGAAGGCACGGTATCACCGTATACGCGCTTGGCTTCTTCAGCGAACCACTGGATGAAGCTGGCGCCGTAGGCCACTTCGCCGCGTGCTTCCGCAAGAGGCTTGCCGCATTCAGCAGTGATGATGCGGGCCAGGTCTTCCTGATTGGCCATGATCAGGTCATGCCAGCGCATCAGCGTGGCGGCGCGTTCCTTGGCCAGCGCATCACGCCAGGCGGGCAGGGCCGCGTCCGCGCGGTCAACCGCCGCCAGAACGTCAGCCTCTGTCATGTCCGTTACGCTCGCGATCGTCTCGCCAGTGGCCGGGTTCGTCACTTCAAAACTGTTGCTGCCGCCTTCACGCAGCAGGGATTTGTTCTCAATATTCAGCATAGTCACCAGATACTCCCATGGAATTCTGGTGAGTGTCGCTCAAAGCGCGGATTTGGGAAATACCCCCTTGGGGGGATGGGGAGGAATTTAAGCCCCCAGGTAGGCCTTCAGCGGGTCTTCACCCGATGATGTGTCTGTGTTCTCAAGCGCGGCCAGGAACAGCGAGAACAGCTCGGCGTGGGTGCCGATGTCCAGCTTGGCATAGATACGCTTGCGGTGAACCTTCACCGTTTCCATGGAGATACTAAGCCGGTCCGCGACCGACCGTGCCGGGTGGCCGTGCATCAGCATCTGCATGATCTCAAACTCACGCGGGGTCAGGATATCGCGGCCAAAGGCGCCCAGCGCGGCCTCGAGCTCCGCGTGCAGGCGCCTGCCTTTTTCCGTTTCCTTGTGCCCGCCACTGCAGCGCGTTGCCAGAAGGCCGCACACCACCGGCGCTATCATGCGCATGTCTTCAAGGTCTTTCGGGGAAAAGCGCGGGGCATCAATGGTGCGTGCCAGCGACAGAGCAACCACGCTGCCGTCCGAAAGCCGCGCCATGAAATTCACTTCGTCATTAAGGCCCGATTGCTGGTACCAGGCTTCGAAATATTCGCTTTTGTGGAAGTCCGGCGGGGTGATCTCTTCAAGGCCCAGAACGCCGTCTTCTTTCAGCGAAAGCGCGGCCTGATAAAAGGGGTCAAGGATATAGAAGGCGGCGATATAATCGTCGAAATTATTCTTGCGCCAGCTGTGGCCCGTGTCGTTGTGCAGGAACACCGGGCTGCTGTCTGCCCGGAAGACCATCAGGATCACGCTGTTCGACCGGAACAGGCCCTTTAGGTGCGCGACAAGGCTCAAAAGCGCCTTGTCATCGTCGCTCTGGCGCAGGATGTCGCCAAGGCATTGATGCCAATTTGTCAGGGCTTTGCGGTCCATGAGTTGTGCACGTTTCCTCTGGTGTTGGGGCATGGGGCGAACCCCATGCGCTAACCTAGAGCTGATTTATCGTTTGTGCGACCGACTTTTCAAGCTTTTCGACCATTTCGTCGATCTGGGCTTCGGAAATGATGTAGGGCGGGGCCAAAATCACATGGTCGCCCTTGATGCCGTCGATGGTGCCGCCGTTCGGGTAGCACATCAGGCCGTGTGTCATGGCCGTCTTCTGAAGCTTGACCCACAGCTGCTTTTCCGCAGGGAAGGGTTCTTTGGTTTCCCGGTCGATCACAAATTCCATGGCCTGCATCAAGCCGCGGCCACGGATATCGCCCACATGGGCGTGCTGGCCAAAGCTTTCTTCAAGCCGGGTACGCAGATAGGCGCCCTGCTTGGCCACATTGGCGATCAGGTCGCGGTCTGCGATTTCCTGCTGCACCGCCAGGCCCGCCGCGCAGTTCAGCGGATGGTTCATATAGGTGTGGCCATTGGCAATATAGCCCCGACCATCCTTAATGGTGTCGATGATCTTCTCGGAAATCAATAGCGCGCTGATCGGCTGGTAGCCGCCGCCCAGGCCTTTGGCCATGACAAGCAGGTCGGGCACTACACCGTCCTGTTCGCAGGCGTGGCGGGTGCCGGTGCGTCCCATGCCGCAGAAGACCTCATCAAGGATCAAGAGTACGCCATACTGGTCGCAAATCTCGCGGATGCGCTTGAAGTATGTTTCATCAGCTGCCACACAGCCATTTGTCGCGCCCACCACCGGTTCCGCGATAAAGGCGGCGACATTTTCTGCGCCCAGTTCGAGGATTTTGTGCTCAAGCTGGTTCGCGACCCTGAGGCTGTAGGCCTCAGCCGTCTCATCTGCTTGCCGCTCGCGGTAGGCATAGTGGGGCGCAATCAAATGGGTGGGGGCGAACATGGGCGTATAAAGCTGCCGCCGGCCCACATGGCCACCCACGTTAAGGGTCCCCAGCGTCATGCCATGATAGCTCTGCCGACGCGCGATCATGATGGTGCGCGAAGGCTCGCCCCGATCCACATGATACTGGCGCGCGATCTTTAAGGCGCCTTCAACCTGCTCGGACCCGCCGCAGCCGAAGGTGGCGAACTTGAGATCGCCCGGCGCGTCCTTGGCCAGAATTTCCGCCAGTTCCTCTGTCGGGTCGTTGGTATAGAAAACCGAGCTGGCGAAGCATAGCTTATCGGCCTGTGCCTTGATGGCGCTGACCACGCGCTTGTTGCTGTGCCCAAGGCACGAAACACCCGCGCCAGAAGACCCGTCCAGATATTTGTTGCCCTCTGCGTCAAATACATAGATGCCTTCCCCGCGAACAGCCTTGCGGTAGGTATCCTTGAGGGAGCGATGTGCTACAAAACTCATGCAGCTAGCCTTTCAAAAACACGCGCCATAACGCGTAAGCCATAAACACAGTATTCATGATTTTCCAATGTCACACCAGCGGCTGATAAAGAGCGCATAGGTCCTGAGTGTCTGGCGGATGGATTCGATATCCACACATTCGTCCACGCCGTGGATGCGCTGCGCAACCGGGCCATAACAGGTGCCCGCCGTCTTGTTGTAGAAATGGAAGGCGCGCAGGTCGGTGGTGCAGGTGGCGTACATGCGCTCGGGCTCTGCGCCCACAAGCGCGTGATGGCAGCTCGACAGAAGCTTGATGCCCGGGTCCTTTAGGTCCACCAGATGCCCTTCGGATCGGAAGCCGTGGAAGCGGAGCTTCGGCTTCTTGCCGGCATATGCCGCCAGCTTCGCGGTCGCGCCTTCGACACAGTCGCTCACCTTCTGCATGATCTCTGACGCCGCCATGCCGGGAGGAAAGCCGATGCGCGCCTCCATTTCGGCATAAGACGGCACACTTGAGGCCCAGTTGCCCCCGGTGAATTTGCCGATATTCAGGTTGAAGGGGTGATCGAACGTGTCATAGGGCGGCGTGCGGTATTTCTCATTCAGCTCCTCCTCCAGATCCTGCAGGAAGGGGATCAGAAGCTGAAGCTTCTGGATTGCATTATCGCCCGCGGCGGTATCCAGCACGTGGACCGGCGTTCCCTCAACACCGATCTTGAACCACAGAACGCCGACTTGCCCCGCAAAAATCTGCGGGCCGAAGGGTTCGGGGATCAGCACGAAATCACCGTCATAACCGCGTTCAAGGCAGGCGAGGGCGCCGTTGCCGGTGCATTCTTCTTCAACTACGGCCTGGATCGTCAGCGGCGACTGAATTTCAAATCCTGCGTGGGCAACAGCATGCACTGCATAAATCATTGCCGCCACGCCAGACTGCATGTCGCCAGACCCACGGCCATAAAGCCAGCCGTCCTTCTCCCATGGCTCATTCGGCGGGCGCGACCACATGCCGAACGGCGTGGCATCCACGACATCCAAGTGGCCGTTCAGCACCAGCGTTTTGCCGTCCGCGCCGGGGTTCAGGGGCGAGACCAAATTATATTTCTTGTCATACCCCCATTCGACCGGGGCGAACAGCGGGTGGTTGCCCAGCCGCTTCACGTCAATTGGCACGCGCTGGACCGGCAAATTCAGGTCACGCATCTGGCGTTCGACCACATCCAGCACGCCAGCTTCCTGATTCAGCACACCATATTGCTTGACCATATCCTTGGTGAAATCGATCACGCGCGGGAAAATGGCGTCGCAGCTGTCGAGGATTTTCTGTTCGGTTGATGTAATCATCTAAAATCTCCCGATTTCATCACCCAGGATCAGCGGGGCGTCGGTCGCATGGACAACCTGTTCGATGGTCAGCCCATCGGCAATTTCCATCAGCATAAGGCCCTCAGGCGTCACATCCATCACCGCCATGTCCGTGATGATGCGTTTTACGCACTTCTCTGCAGTCAGGGGCAGGGTGCATTTCCTGAGAATCTTGGAGTTGCCGTGCTTGTCCTGGTGGGTGCATAGGATCAGGATATTTCTGGTTTTCTGCGCCAGTTCCATGGCGCCGCCAATGCCGGGAGAGAATTTGCCCGGGATTTTCCAGTTGGCAAGGTTGCCTTCCTGGTCCACTTCAAAAGCGCCCATCACCGACATATCCAGCCTGGACCGTCGGATCATGGCGAAGGATACGGCGCTGTCGAAAAAGGCGCTGCCCTGACGGGTGGTTATATAGGTGCCGCCCGCATCGATCAGCGATGGGTTCGCGGTCTCATGCGTTGCTTTTGCGCCCGCTCCCAACACGCCGTTTTCGGCATGGATCATTACGTCCCGCTCAGGTGGCAGGTAATTCACCAGCATGGTTGGTAGGCCAATGCCCAGATTAATGGTCTGGCCGTCCTGGATTTCGTGCGCGGCACGTTTGAGGATGCGGTCAAGGCTCATAGCGACCCTCCATCAGCTGATACTCGGGGCAATCTGCCTCGATCCGGACAATTGATGTCAGGAAGGCGGAAGGCGTGTGGACCGTCGCGGGCGGGATGGTGCCGGGGGTGACAAGGTTTGGCGTCTCAGCAATCACCTTGTCGGCAGCCATGGCCATCAGCGGGCTGAAGTTCATGGCGGTGGCCCGGTACACAAGGTTGCCGAAGTGATCCCCCTGATGCGCATGGATCAGGGCGAAATCAGCGTAAAGAGCCGCTTCGATTTTCACCTTGCGGCCCTGGTATTCCATCACGTCTGCCGGGTTGGTGATCTCGCTGTGGAGGCCGATATCGGTGAGAAAACCGAAGCTACCGGCGCCTGCGGTGCGAATTTTTTCCGCCAGGATGCCCTGCGGGTAGAAGCTGACCTCAAGGCTGCCATCATTCATCATCTCAACAATCTTCTTGTTGAGGCCGATGTGAGTGGTGACCAGCTTCCTGACCTGGCCCGCCTCAACAAGGCGGCTGATGCCGAGGCCCTGTTCATTGGCGTCATTCTTGATCAGCGTCAGATCGGTCTGGCCCTGGCGGAGCAGTTCTTCAATCAGGTTGAAGGGTGTGCCGGGGGACCCGAAGCCGCCAACCATGATGGTGGCGCCGTTCGGGATCATGGCGATCGCCTGTTCGATTGTGGTTTCCTTATGCATTCTTGGGGGAAGTCTCCTGCGCCGTACTTATTCAGCGGCGGCCGTTGCGTAGGACCGCTTGGTTTCGATATCGCCTTCGCGGAACATGAATTTATTGGTGACAGCAAAGATAACAGTGACGGCCGGCACGATCAGGCCAAAGAAGGTGTAGGGCAGGTAATCCAGCGTCGCGACACCCAGGACGGACGTATAGTAAACGCCGCCCAGCCCCCACGGCACCAGCGGGGATGTCGCCGTTGCGGAATCTTCACTGACCCGCGAGCAGACCTGCGGCAGCAGTTTCTGGGCCTTGTAGACAGGTACCAGCATGCGCGCAGGGATGATAAGCGCCATGAACTGGCTGGCGGCCAGCAGGTTTACCGCAAAGGAAGACAGGACATGGGTGATCACCAGACCGCCGGTGTTGTGCACCAGATGCCTGATTTTGGTCAGGATCACGTCCAGCATCTTGGTCTTTTCCATCACGCCGCCCATGGACAGCGCGATGAAACCAAGCGAGATGGTCCACATCATATTCTGCAGGCCTCCGCCGGACAGAATCTTGTCCACCGCTGGAACGCCGACATCGGCTTCGAAGCCGAAGTTCATGTAGGTGAGCATTTCATCCAGGGTGAACCCCTGCAGGCCGACAGCCAAAGCCATGCCCGCGAGCGACGCGATGATCATCACGGCCAGGCCGCTCATGCGCTTCATGATCAGGACAACGACCAGTACAGGCGGCAGCAGAACCAGCGGGTTAAGCGAGAACTTGCCGTCGATCCCCGTAAGGATCGCGCGCACCTGCTCATCGTTTACGGTGCCGCCGTAATCAAGGAAAAGACCCATGAAGAAATAGACCGCGAGCGCGAGCAGGATGGCCGGGCCGGTAGTATAGATCATGCTCTTGATATGGTCGAACAGTTCGGCCTGCGCGACGGCTGAGGCCAGATTGGTCGAATCCGACAAGGGAGACATCTTGTCCCCGAATATCGACCCTGAAATAACGGCGCCGGCCGTGATCTCAGGCGGGATGCCGAGGCCAAGGCCAATGCCCATGAAGCCCACACCAAACGTGGCTGCGGTGGTCCAGCTGCTGCCGGTCGAAAGGGAGCCGATCGAACAGATCAGGCAGGTTGAAAACAGGAAATAGTCCGGCGACATCAGCTTGATGCCGTAATAGATCAGGGCGGGGATGGTGCCCGCAGCCGTCCAGGTGGCGATCAGAACCCCCACCATCATCAGGATCATCATCGGCAGCATGGCAATGTTGCAGCCATAAAGAATGGCTTCCTGAACATCGTGCCAGCGATATCCGCTTATCATGGCGACAACGGAAGCAAAGGCTGTCACGATGATCAAGGTGATCTGGGTCGACCCTGTGTTGTCCAGCAGAAAGACCTGGGTTGATATGGCGATCAGCAGGAACAGCATCACGCTAACCGCGCCCCAAATGCTTACGCCTTTCTTGTTTTCCACTTCGGTCATCCAGCCTCCCAGCTATCCATAATGCGCTGAACCACCAAGTGTGGTTGCGTGCGGTGCCTGTCCCATTGGCTGCCAATATACGCTTGATGGCTATTGCATAACAATATATGATCATTTCTTATCAATCAATGAGACTTAGTTATGACTGATCTGAACCTCAGTTCGCTCAAATCCCTGACCATTTTCAAGACATTGTACGAGGCAGGCTCCGCGACGAAAGCCGCCAAAGCCCTCGGGATTACCCAGTCAGGTGTCAGCCGGTCATTGGCCGTGCTGGAGGAGAACCTGGGCCTGTCCCTGTTCATTCGGGACAAGAACCGGCTGGTGGCCAAGCCTGAGGCGGATGAGCTCTATAAGGCCATCCTTGGGTTGATGTTCAATCTTGATGAGCTGAAGCACAGCATTCTCGCGCTCAGGGAGTTTGGTGTTTCACGAATCAGGGTTGCCTCCATCCCGGGGCTGGGGTTCGGTTTTGTACCGCGGCTGATTGCAGGCCTGCTGGAGAAAAATGCCAAACTCAATGTCTATTTTGACATTATGGCGACCCCGGACGTCGTCCGCGGCGTGGAAGCAGGGCAGTTCGATGTTGGGTTCGTCACGATGCCGGTTTCCAGCGAACAATTGCAGGCAGACGTGATCGCTGAAACCGAAGCAGTATGCGTGCTGCCAGAAGGCCATGAGCTGGCGTCCCGCGACCGGGTGAGCATTGAAGACCTTGAAGGCCAGCATGTGATTTTCGCCAACCAGCCCAACATCGCGGCAGACCAGGTTCTGAAGCTGGTTGAGGAAAACCAGATCAGGCTGTCGAACAAGACAGAAGCCAATATTGCAAGCATCTGTGGCCTCGTGGCCAACGGCGTTGGGCTGAGCGTCATGAATTCCATCACGGCATCCGACAGTGCTGTGGGTGGCATGGTCATCCGGCCGTTTTCCCCCACCATCAAATACGCGTTCGGCATGCTGTACCAGAAGCGCTGGCGTGACAGCCAACTGGTCAAGCTGGTCCACAGCAACCTCAAGCCCTGAAAGGATAAACCGTGTTGAGTCTGGCTTCAGTCGTATGCCTGCGTGGCGTCCACGCCGGTCGACAGTTCCAAAAGTTCAGCGGTAATCGCGGCCTGGCGCTGGCTGCGTTCCAGCCGCTTCAGCTTGGAAAGCTTGGCTTTGGTGTTGAAGTCCGCCCCCAGCATCACCTGCAGCCGGGCCGCGTTTTCACTGGTCAGCGTTTCCATCAGCGCGCGCGAGATTTCAGCGAACAGATATTCTTCAGCAAGTTCTGTGAGTAGCTCAATAGGCGGTTGGTGAAAAAGAGGCGGTGCGTGCACGTCAGGGGTGGCCAGCAACTCTGGCGCCAGCGGCAAGACCTGCTGGTGTTCAACCGTGATCTCACCGCCCGCGTTGCGTACGGCGTAAATGACCTCAGCGCGGCCTACACCGTCCAGCCGTTCGATAATCCTGCGCGAAAGCCCAACCACGCCGCCCACATGGGTTGACATGGGCATGGTCCAGTCAGCTTCGTGGCCCCGTTCTTCCAGAATCATCGCACCCCGGCGGCCAACTATGCCAAGTCTTTGATCCGACGATGCTATCTCGAGGGCTCGATCCACAATGCGGTCGCTCAGTCCGGCGGTGAAGCCGTGCTCGGGGCAAAGAACTACAAGCCAGTTCTTGCGATTGTCTCCCCGGTCAGCATTCGCGCCCTGGTCAGTCGCCAGAAGGGCTGCGCCTTCGCTGATGGCAAGTTCGATAGTGGCGATATAGTGATGAATGCCTTCGAGCGCTTTTTGGGCTTCCTGCATGTGGCTGGCTGCTGTGCCGCGCAGCGCCCGAAACAGGCCTAGGAGGTCCTCAAGGTTGGTTCGGCGGACCTTGATGCGCGACAGCTGTTCCACCTCAGGGCGCCTCCGCTTTCGGGGTGGCCCCCAGGTCCTCTAGCAGCCGGTCAAGCGCGCCCAAAAGATCTTTCCGGTCCTCATCCGCGAGGTTTGCATCAAGCCCAAGCCCAGCAGAAAGGGCAGGGCATCGCTCCGACAGATAGTCGGGCAGACGGTCCTTCAGCTTGCTCACAAGTTTAAGAGGCATGCTGTCCAGCCGCCCGGTGTCCACCAGCAGAAGCAGCGCCAGCTGGCAAAGAAGCGACCTCGGTTCATACTCCTGCTGGCTCAAAATCGCGCGGATACGGCGACCATGCTCAATCGCCTGTTTGGTGCGTTCATCGGTCATGGCGCCAAAGCGGCTGAAGGCTTCCAGCTCCAGGAATTGGGCATACTCAAGTCGCAGTTTTTCGGCGATGGGCCGGATTGCTGGAGGCTGGGTTTGGCCGCCTACGCGTGACACGCTCAGGCCTACATTCACAGCAGGTTTCTGGCCTTCATAAAACAGTTTCGGCTCCAGATATATCTGGCCGTCCGTGATCGAAATCAGGTTGGTGGGTATGTAGCTGGCGAGATCGCCGTCCTGGGTTTCTGCGATTGGCAGGGCCGTCAGCGATCCGCCCCCCAGTTTAGCCGACAGTTTGGCGGCGCGCTCCAGCAGCCGGGCGTGGATATAGAAGATATCGCCCGGATAGGCCTCGCGTCCTGGTGGGCGGCGCAGCAGCAGCGAAAGCTGGCGGTATAGGATCGCGTGCTTTGAAAGGTCGTCGATCACCAGAAGCACGTCCCGGCCCTGGTCGCGGAAATATTCGGCCATGGTGCAGGCGCTATAGGGGGCTATCCACTGCGCGCCCGGGGGCGTATCCGATTCCGCCACAACAAAGATGCAGTGCTCGATCCTGCCGTGGGTCCTGACGGCTTCGACAATCTGGGCAACCGTGGAAGCTTTCTGCCCAACCGCCACATAAACACACAGCACGTCCGTATCCCGCTGGTTGATGACGGCGTCTACCGCCACGGCCGTCTTGCCGGTCTTGCGGTCGCCGATGATCAGTTCGCGCTGCCCACGTCCGATGGGGACCATGGCGTCGATGGCGGTGATCCCGGTCATGAGCGGTGTGGTGACTTGGTCGCGGTCGATGATTGCAGGTGCGGGGCGTTCGATGGGAGCTTCCTCGTCAGGATCAACCGCGCCTTGGCCGTCCAGCGGCTGTCCGAGCGGGTCAACCACCCGCCCCAGAAGTGCGTCGCCCACCGGTACGCGGATTATTGACCCGGTCCCATAGGCGCGGGACCCAGCCTTGATCGCGTTGCTGGCGCCTAGAAGCACGCAACCTGTTTTCTCGTGGCTGACCCTGAAGGCAAGGCCAAAGGTACCATCTTCAAAGCTCAGAAGTTCGCTCAGCCTGGTATGCGGCAGGCCCGTGACTTCGGCGACGCCGTCGCCCACATGGGTTACCACGCCCACATGGTCCACCCTGGGTTCCGCCCGGTAGCCGGACAGTCGCGCCTGCAGGTCAGGCAGGGCCTGTTCAAGCTCAGCCGTCAGCGTGGTCATCGTGCAGAAGCTCCTGTTTCATGGCCTCTAACTGGCCGGAAACCGTGAATCCGAGGGTGATGTGGGGAAAGCGCAGTTCCGCCCCACCAATCAGGGCTTTGTCGACGGTAAAATCGGCTGGCTTTTCAAGCAGCAGCTTCGCGGCCAGCATCTTTTGCCATGCCTTTTCCGCCGCCTGCCCAAGCGCGTGCGCTGTGACGACGCCAATTGTGCCACCTTCCTTGAGGTGTGCTTCAAGCTGGCCGCGGGTGTCGCTGTCCATGTCCTCAAGTTTGGCTTCAATGTGCGCGAGCGCCAGCGCATCGAGCGCAGCTGGGCCACCGGAGGCCAGTATCTTGCCTGCCATATCGGCGGCAAGGCCGACGGCAGCCTGCCGCAGCTCTTTGGCCGCTTCAGCCCGTTCGTCAGCAATACTTTGGCGCGCTTTGGCTATGGTTTTTGCTGCAAGGTCTTCGGCTTCAGCCTTGATCTTCTCGCGTTCAGCCTCAAGCGTATGATGCATGGCGATGCGCATCTCTTCGCGTTCTTTTTCAAGTGCTGCGCGGTCGGCCTCGAAGCGCTTTAGCGCCTTATCCGCCCTGGACTGTTGCTCTTTGGCCTGTGCTAGCGCGTCAGCGGCCAACGCCTTGCGCCGGTCAACGATCTCCCGCACGGGATGATAAAGGAAGCGCTTTAAAAGCCAGACCAGCACCAGAAAGTTGATGCCCTGCAGCGCGAATGTCCACCAATCGATCTGCATGGCCTATCCGGTGAATGGGTTTGCGTACAGAAGCAATAGCGCGATCACAAGGCAGTAGATCGCCATGGTCTCGATCATTGCCAGGCCGACAAACAGCGTGCGCGAGAGCGTCCCGGCGGCTTCAGGCTGGCGGGCGATGGCTTCCATCGCGGCGGTGATGGCCTTGCCTTCCGCGAAGGCCGGGCCCAAGGCCCCAAAGGACACGGCGATGGTTGCGCCGATGATGCTGAGCATTTCGATAGTCATGGTTCCTCCTTATCCGGCATGGCCGCCCTCGACGGCTGCGCCAATGAAAACCGCGGCAAGAATGGTGAAAATATAAGCCTGGATGATGCCAATCAGCACACCCAGCAGCATGAAGGGGATGGGCAGGAAAAGCCCCGCCAGGAAAACAACCATGGCAATGACGAACTCGTGGCTCATCATATTGCCGAACAGCCGAACCATCAGCGAAAAGGTGCGGGTGATTTCCGCCAATACATTTAGGGGTAAGAGCAGCGCATTCGGCCGCGTATAATGCCGCAGATAAGGGCCAACCCCGCGGGCACGAATACCGTAATAATGCACTGACAGGAACACGATGGTCGCCAGCGCCGCAGGCGTTTCAATATGGGCTGTTGGCGGCTTCATGCCCGGCACGACAGCTGACAGGTTGGCGAACAGGAGAAACAGGAACAGCGTGCCCAGAAGCGGCAAGTATGCCCGTGTGCCGGTGCGCACAACCTCGCCAAGCTGGCTTGTCATGGCTTCCACGACAATCTCAAGGACAGCCTGAAGGGGCCCTGCATCCATTCGCGTGCGACGAAGGCTCAGCCAGCAGACAATAGTCAGCGCCGCCATGATGCACCAGGTGGTGACAACCGCCCGGCTGACCGGCACGGGGCCAAGCATGAAAAGGATTTCGGGGGCGAGCGGGTTGGTTTCCATCAGGCTTTCCCTTCCATTCGGCGCTTGATGAGAAGCCGGGCAGCCAGGAAGCCCGCAAGCCCCACCAGAAGCGCCAAGGCCCCTTGCTGTACGGCGAACCAGCTGGCAGCGACCACAAGGACGATGCGAAAGGCATAAAGCCCGATCACCGCCCCGGCGCTGCCGCCTGCGGCTAGCACTTCGGTGCTGCGCAGAAGGCTAAGGAAGAACACCAGCCCCACGGCCGTTCCCGCGATGGCGTAACCCAGAAGTTTTAAGGCCAGAGCCAACGTCATGCTTTGTATATCCTTTGCCATACCAGGTAGGCGCCCAGGCACAGCCCGATGAATATCAGCGCGCCGCTGAACTGGATGCCGGTCTCGAACGTGCGGTCAAGCCAGCGGCCGAAAAAAGCCCCCAGCAGCGTGGGCACAACGATCAACCAGCCAAAGGCGCCGATCATCGACAGGGTGGCCCACAGCGGCTGCTCGCCGTGGCGTTTGCCCTCATCATGTCGCTTCCGCCTGGTGTGCACCGCCTCCAGCATCTCCTTGCGGCCAGGGTCGGTGTTTGGGCCGTTCTGCGGGTCTGTCATCGCAGGCCTTCCTCTCCGCCCTCAAACAGGGGCGCGCGCTGGCTTTGCAGGTTGCCGGTTCGGCTGGCCTGCAGATAGTGCTGCAGCTGCCGGATTGTCGACAGATGCAGCCGCATGGCGGTCGTGCGGGCCTCGTCTTCCGCCGCTGCCTCATCGCGGAAGCGATCGAGCACCGCGCTGCCCAGCTTGGCCAGGCTTTCTTCGCCCACGGCTTCCCGCGTGGCGACCTCAATAAGATTGCCGTCATGAACTGTCAGCACGCCCTTACGGACAGCGATGTGATGGTCCTGTCCCGCTTCGTCGCGCCAGCTGATAACGGAGACTTTCAGCGTGGTGATGAAGTCCGCGTGCCCCGGCAGGATGCCGAAGGCACCTGTGGTGTCCTCGGCTCGCACGGACGCGACGCCTTCAGCATCAATGACCACCTCTGTGGGTGTTGTGACCAGAAGCCTCATGCCGCGTCCGGGGCCGCAGCCCCCTCCTTGCTTCTGGCGTCCTCAAGGGTGCCCACCATGAAAAGCGAGCTTTCGGCCATATCGTCCGCCGCGCCGTTCAGGATAGCCCGGCAATCGCGGATGGTATCCTCAAGCGGGACCGATACACCCTTGTGGCCGGTGAACTGCGAGGTGATAGAGAAGGGCTGTGTCAGGAAGCGGATCAGGCGCCGGGCCCGGTAAACCGCCTTGCGGTCTTCCGCGCTTAATTCTTCAATGCCCAGAAGCGAGATGATTTCCTGCAGTTCCCGATAGTGCTCGATCGCCTTGCGTACGTCTTCCGCCAGCTCATAGTGCTCGTCCCCCACAATGCTGGGATTGAGGATAGAGGAGGTGGAAGCCAACGGGTCAATGGCCGGGTAGAGCCCCTGGCTGGCCATTTCCCGGCTCAGCACGATTGCGGAATCAAGGTGGCTGAACGTCTCTGATACGGCAGGGTCCGTGAAGTCGTCCGCCGGCACATAGACCGCCTGGATGGACGTGATGGCGGCATGCTCGACGGACGCAATCCGTTCTTCAAGCTCCGCAATCTCCGTCGCGAGCGTGGGTTGGTAGCCAACCCGGGACGGCAGG
>JBNKYQ010000010.1:0-2547 GCA_050300975.1 Kordiimonas sp. | reverse complement strand
TGTACCGAGGTGATGTCGCCATGGCGGGTTGACGTAATGCGATCTTCCAGTTCGGCTACTTCTGTGATGAGTGTCGGCTGATAACCGACCGTAGCCGGCATACGACCCAACAGGCTTGAAATCTCGCTGCCTGCCTGCACAAAGCGAAACACATTGTCCATCAGGAACAGGACATCCTTATGGGCAACGTCGCGGAAATATTCGGCCACGGCAAGGGCGCTGAGCCCGACGCGCCAGCGGGCGCCCGGCGGTTCGTTCATCTGCCCGAACACAAGCGCTGTTCGCTCCAGCACGCCTGACCGCTGCAGTTCATGCCACAGTTCATGGCCCTCGCGGGAGCGTTCGCCCACGCCCGCGAAAACGGAAATCCCGTGATAGGACTGGATGGTAGAGCGGATCAGCTCCATGATCAGCACGGTCTTGCCCACGCCCGCGCCGCCGAACATGGCGGCCTTGCCGCCGCGGGAAAGGGGGGCCAACAGGTCAATCACCTTGATGCCGGTGAAGAAGATTTCCCGACCGCTCTTGCGCTCGCTGATCCGGGGCGGTTCGCGGTGAATGGGCATGCGGGGCGTGTCCGCCTGGAAGGCGCCTTTGCAGTCAATCGGGTCACCCGTCACGTTGATCATGCGGCCTAGAACTGTGTCGCCCGCGGGCACCGAAACCGGGCTGCCGTTTGCTCTGGCCTTGACGCCGCACTGAAGGCCGCCGGTATCGTGAAGCGCCACGCAGCGCACGGTATCGGGGCTGGTATGAAGCTGCACCTCGGCCACCAGCCGCCCTGGCTGGTCCCAGTATATCTCAAGGGCGTTGTTGATGGCGGGCAGGTCGCCGGGTGGGAAGCGGACATCCAGAACAGATCCGTCGACCTGAATGACCTCGCCGATCAGCTCGGATGAGGATCCTTTTTCGGTGTTATGGCCTGTGTCCAATACCATTTCCTCCGTGCGCATACCTTTTGCCCCTTGTCCAAGAGTGCGGTGCGGGCGAGGAAAGTATGCAGGAATATGATACAGGACACATGATCTTGGTCAATTGATCCAGTGCACTGATAGATTTTATCTCGGCCTTCCGTATGGTTGTTGATCTTTGTCAATGATGCAGCCTTGCTTGCCTCTATGCTTGGAGGGCGCAATGCCACTATAGTGGAAGTTGCAATAAGGAGGGATCAAGCGATGTCTTCAGGTCACGACAGGCAGAAACTGACGTCCATGCCGCCGATCAGCCAGCCGGCTTCATCAGCCGACTATAGGGCGCTATGTGGCGCATTCTCTTGGGATGCGGCACGTCAGCAGCTGGACGGCCTGCCGGGCGGAGGGCTGAATATCGCCTATGAAGCCGTGGACAGGCACCTGATGCATGGCCGCGGCGCCAAGACGGCCATCCGTCATATTGGCAAATCCGGCGACGTTCAGGACATCAGCTATAGCGATCTCGCGGCAAAGACCAGCCGGTTCGCAAGCTTGCTGCATGCTTTGGGCGTGGCGCCGGGCGAAAAGGTCTTCGCGCTTCTGGGGCGTGTGCCAGCGCTTTATGTCACGGCGCTCGGGACGCTCAAGCGCGGGGCTGTTTTCTGCCCGCTTTTTTCCGCCTTCGGGCCGGAACCCATCAAGTCCCGTGTCAGCATCGGCGAAGGCGCGGTGCTGGTGACCACGAAATCGCTCTATGAGAAAAAAGTCGCCCAGATCAGGGGCGAGCTGCCGTCGCTCCGCCATGTGCTGATTGTGGGGGATGAGGGTGACTTGCCCGAAGCTGCCCAGTCTTTTGAAGCCCTGATGGCTGACGCTGACCCGGGATTCGAGGTGGTTAGGACGGAGCCGGAGGATCAGGCGCTGCTGCATTTCACCAGCGGCACCACGGGCAAGCCCAAGGGCGCTATTCATGTACATGAAGCGGTCGTGGCGCACCATGCGTCGGCCCAGTTTGCGCTAGACCTGAAGCCGGACGATATCCTCTGGTGCACCGCAGACCCCGGCTGGGTGACGGGCACCTCCTACGGCATCATCTCCCCGCTGACGAACGGGGTAACCATGATTGTCGACGAAGCCGAGTTTGATGCCGAACGCTGGTACAACATCCTGCAGGACCAGAAGGTCACTGTGTGGTATAGCGCGCCCACGGCCATCCGCATGCTGATGAAGGCGGGCGGCGATCTGGCGCGGGGGTATGACCTGTCTGCGCTCCGTTTCCTGGCGTCGGTCGGCGAACCACTGAACCCGGAAGCCGTGGTCTGGAGCAATGAGGTGTTTGGCCACCCGTTCCATGACAACTGGTGGCAGACGGAAACCGGCGCGATCATGATTGGCAATCTGGCGATGGGCGATATCAAGCCCGGCTCAATGGGGCGGCCGCTACCGGGAGTGGAAGCGGGCATTGTCGAGCCACAGGCGAATGGCAGCGTGCGGGAAGTAGTGGTGGCAGGCGAAGTGGGGGAGCTGGCGCTCAGGCCCGGTTGGCCCTCCATGTTCCGTGGCTATCTGCATGAGACAGAGCGCTACGAGAAATGCTTCAGGGACGGCTGGTACTTAAGCGGCGACCTGGCGATGC
>JBNKYQ010000009.1:0-26462 GCA_050300975.1 Kordiimonas sp. | reverse complement strand
GATCATGCCGATAACGCCGTTAAGCGGCGTCCGGATTTCGTGGCTCATGGTGGCCAGGAATTCTGACTTGGCAACGTTGGCGGCTTCCGCCGCATCGCGCGCCTTTGACAGTTCGTTCGCAAGCTTGGCAAAGGCTTCCCGCTGTTCCTTCAGGACCGCCTCATTGCGCCGTTTGTCCTGCACCACTTGCTGCAGGTTATATTCAACTTCTGAGAATTCGATCAACCTGGCGCGCGTCTTCTCGGCCGTTGCGCGAACCGTATCGAGCGCTTCCAACAGGTCCGGCCTGTTCGCCAGCTCCTCTGACGCTTCAGCATACTGGATCTTGTCGCCTACCACCCAGCTTTTCAGGTGCTTGAGGAAATCACCTTCCGCCTCAATCATATGGGTTTGGATATAGTGTCTCAGCGTGAATCCGGCGATCGCGCCAATCACGGCAGTCGCCACCAGCGGCCAGACAGGCGGCGTCACATCGGTGGCAAACAGGTAGATAGGCCCCGCAGCCACTACTGCAAAGATCGCTGCCAACCAGGGGATGAACTTGACCAGTCGGGTCATATGCGTTGAGCCATTAAAGCATTGGTTGAATGGCAAGACTAATCCCTTGCCGCCTAAATCGCAATATATGTAAGCCAGTTGGGGCTTTAGAACTGGATGCGCCGGGTAAAGCCGCCGTCAACCACCAGGTTGGTCCGGGTCACCCACGAAGCCGCGGGGCTTGCGAGGAAAACAACACAGTTGGCAACCTCCTGGGTGGTACCCAGCCGTCCGAAAGGATGCCGCGCCACGACGCCGTCATAGGCTTCCTGCTGGGCGGCCTTGACCTGCCCCCAGAAACCGTCATCCACATGAATGGGCCCGGGTGACACGGCATTCACGCGCACGCCGTGCTGGGCTGCAAGGTCACCCAGCTGGCTTGAATAGGAAATCAGCGCGGCTTTGGCTGTATTATAGGGCGCTGGCGCCCCCATGGCCTCGACGCCCGCAATGCTGGCGATGATGACTATCGACCCATCATTGCCCTGCACCAGTTGCGGCAACAGGCTTTCGCAGCCGCGGATGGTGGCCAGCATGTCCACTTCAAAGGCCATGCGCCAGCCTTCTTCGCCCTGCCCGGCACCGCCTGAAACATTGGGAACGAATATGTCGACACCGCCCAGCACCTTCGTCGCTTCCGTGAGCCACGCCAGATAGGCGTCCGCGTGGCGCACGTCAACTGCACTGCCCACGACGTCATGGCCAGCGTCTTGCCATTCCTTCTGCCGGGCGGCCACCTCGTCCGCATTGCGGGCACAGAAGGCAACCTTCGCGCCTTCCGCCAGGAATGTTTCGGCAATGGCCCGACCAATACCGCGCGTGGCACCTGTGATGATGACGCGTTTGCCGCTTAGTCCCAGATCCATAATCAGCCCCTTGTTGAGGCTTCCCCTAGAGCGCTGCGGCCATATCCCTGAGCTCGCGGCGCAGGACCTTGCCAACAGGTGACTTGGGAAGCTCGTTCACAAAGCATACAGTCTTCGGAACCTTGTAGCCGGTCAAGTGTTCTCTGCAGTGGCGGATCACTTCGTCGTCCGTAAGGCCTTGATCTGCCTTGACAATATAGGCCACGACTTTTTCACCGGTCTCATCGTCGGGCGCGCCGACAACGGCAGCTTCCGCCACCCGGTCGAAGCGCGTCAGCACATCCTCGATATCGGTTGGGAACACATTGAAACCCGAGACGATCACCATGTCCTTCATGCGGTCGACGATCGAAAGATAGCCCTCTTCATCGTAGATGGCCACGTCACCGGTGCGGAGCCAGCCGTCATTGATGGCCTCACCCGTGGCTTCAGGGTTATTGAGGTAGCCCTTCATGATCTGTGGGCCCTTCAGCCACAGCTCACCCGGTTCGCCGCGCGGGCGGTCCTTGCCGTCTTCGCCCACGATACGCACTTCAGTGCCCGGGATCGGTCGGCCGCAGGTGCCGCGGCGGGGTGGCTGGTCAAGCGGCATGGAGGCCACAACACAGGTCCCTTCCGTAAGGCCATAACCTTCATAAATGGGCGCGCCTGTTATCTTTTCCCACGCGTCCGCCGTGGCAGGCTGCAGGGGCGCCGCACCCGACATACACAGCCTTAGCGAGCTTGGCGGGTTGGAGGTGAACCATTTTTCCTGCATCAGGCCAAGGTACAGCGTGTTCACGCCAGGCATGATGGTGATATCGAAATTCTCGAACACGGGCTTCAGGTTTGAAAGCGGCCGTGGCACGGGCACCAGCACCACATGGATGCCCAGATGCATGCTGTTGATGGCGCCAACCGCTAGCGCATAAACGTGGTAAAGCGGCAAAATCAGCATCAGGGCGTCGTCCGGTTGAGCCTGGAACGCCCCTTCCCTGTGGTTGGCCTGCGAAATATTGCCCACCACATTGCGGTGGGTCAGCTCAGCGCCCTTGCTTCGACCCGTGGTACCACCGGTATATTGGAAGATGGCAACATCATCGAGCTTTGCGCCTTCGCGGTAAGCGGTGACATTGGCACCCGCCGCCAGATGCTTGCGGCCCTTGCGGATCACGCCGTGGATCGAGCCGGCCTTTTCCGCGCCAAAATCAGGCACGGCCTTCTTGATGTATTTCAGCGCAAACCCCAGCAGGTGGCGCTTCATGCCGGGGAAGAAATCCACCAGCGAAATGGGATAGATACGGCTGACCTGGGTATCCTTGATGGATTCCTGCACCCGGTCGCCAAACACGTCGATCACAAACCATACCTTCGCACCGCTGTCCTTCAGCTGGTGGTTGGTCTCGTCCGGCGTATAGAGGGGGTTCACATTCGTGATCACCAGCCCTGCCTTCATGATACCGAAGGCCAGCACGGGGTACGCCAGCGTATTGGGCGACTGGATCGCCACCACGTCGCCGGGCTTCAAGCCCAGGTCTTCGCGCAGGTAGGCCGCGACGGCATCGGAATATTCGCCAAGCTCAGAGTAACTCATGGTGTGGGAGTGGCCAGTGGGCAGCACACAGCTGAAGGCAGACTTGCCCCCGTGCGTGCGCACGCAGTTATCCACCATCTCGCCAAGGTGCCCTGCGAGCAGGTCCTTTTCGGTAAACGGCACCTCGTCCATCAATGATCCCTCCATTTTACTCCCACTTCCCACATAATAGCCCACTAGTCGGGGGCTGCTTCAAGTCTATTCATCAGCGCGTCCTGATTTTGGCAGAGTTCCCCAAACTCATCTGCCATGCGGTAGCTCATATCCACCACCTGGCGCCAATAAGGCAGGCGCTCGCTGTCTTCCATCTCGGTAAAATTCTTGCGGTCTGGTATCCGCCCATTCGGCAGGCTGGCGACAAACTCATCTGTTGGCGCCAGGATCAGCTGCTGGTCCAGCACATCGCCGGTCACCCGGCGGTTCTGGCGCGCCTTGTCGAACCAGCCCGGCACCAGATGGCCGTAGAAATGCGGATAAAGCACAATCCCGTCGTCATACTGCCACGGGATTTCAAAATGATAGTCGATCACGCCGCCGTCCCGGTACACGCCCTTTGGCGCGCCCATGATGTCGCGCACGGCTTCCACCACAAAGGGGATGGAGCCCGAGGCCATCAGGGCATCATGAATGGCGCCGGCCTGCAGCTTCACGTCGATGCGGCCGAAATCGGCCCAGGCGTCCGAGCAGGCCACTTGGGCCCCGGAATGGAACACCGCCCGCTCGAAAAACTTCCCCAGAAGCGGCCTGCTGATGCTGTTGGCGGCAAAAGCGCCCAATAGCCCGGCGCCTTCAAGGAACCGTGACTGGCTGCCGGTTGCGCCAAGGCAGCGTACGGCGACGATATTGAGGTTCCGCGCCTGGTTGGCAACGATCGCGTCACGCACGTCCGGCCCCATGATTTCATTCAAGATGCGGTATGAAGCCTTTGTAACGGCTTCAGGCGTGGCGCCGTCTTCCTTGCGATATTTGAAATAGGCGTCTTCAAACGCCTTGAACATGGCGCCCGCATCCGGGTGAGAGGCCAGCGTCATGCGCCAGGCGCCGATGGAGGAGCCGACCATGTCGATTGGGCCCTTGGCATCCTTGAGCCAGTCGCCGAAGACATATTGGTCCAGCCCCCGCAGGATCAGCCACTTGGGGCCGCCAGAGGCGCCCACCACAAGCCGCACAAGGTCAGGCGTCAGGCCCTTGTCCTCAATGCGGCGGCGCGCTTCTTTTCCTGCGATCAGACGTAAAGCCTTCATACACTCCCCATCCCGGTTTGAACCGGTAGTTTACGTTCACGGAAAGTGAAAATACAGCCCTGCCGGTGTTTTTCAAGACTAACCAGTCTAGAAAATTAAAAAACTGGCTGAAAAGCCACTATGCCAAGTCAGCCGCCATACGAGTACAAGCCTCAAACACCTGTCTTCTTGCCGCGGTCAACAGAAAAAGGCCGCGACAAAGCCGCGGCCCTTCGAAATCAAGTGTCTGCGCCCTTTTACGGCTTCAGGATCACCTTGCCTTTGGCGCGTCGCTCTGAAAGGCACGCGAACGCATCCACCACGTCATCCAGGGCAAACACATCGTTCACCAATGGCTTGATGGTGCCTTTCTCGAACATGCCGAACATGTCGACCATATTCTGCATCTGGACGCCCGGGTTGGCGCGGGCGAAGTTGCCCCAGAAAACTCCGACGATGGAGCATTGCTTCAGCAGGCAAAGGTTGAGGGGTGGGCGCGGGATATCGCCTGCCGCGAACCCGATCACCAGAAGCCGGCCACCCGGCGCCATGGTGCGGAGCGCCGCTTCGGTATAGTCGCCGCCCACAGGGTCATAGATCACATCCACACCCTTGCCGCCGGTGATTTCCTTCACCCGGTCCTTCAGCTCTTCCTTGGAATAGTTGATCAGGTGATCAGCGCCTGCGTTCTTGCAGAATTCAAGCTTTTCGTCGGTGCTGGCCGCAGCAATCACTGTCGCACCCATGGCCTTGCCCAGTTCAACGGTCGCGAGGCCCACACCGCCCGCAGCACCGAGGACCAGGAGCGTTTCACCCGGCTGGATGTTGGCGCGCTGCCTCAAAGCGTGATAGCTGGTGGCATAGGTAATGGTGAAGCCGGCGGCTACTTCAAACGGCATGCTTTCCGGCATTGGTACAAGCGTCATGGCAGGCGCCACGGCTTTTTCCGCGAAGGCGCCCTGCTGGTTGAAGAAGATCACCCGGTCGCCAACCTTGACGTTGGTAACGCCCTCGCCGAGTTCGGCGACAACGCCCGCGCCCTCGCCGCCCGGCGTGAACGGCAGTTCCGGCTGGAACTGGTATTTGCCAGCCACCATCAGCACGTCAGGGAAATTGAGGCCACCGGCCTTCACATCGATCAGCACCTCGCCCTTGCCAGGCGTCGGGTCTGCAATCTCTTCAACTTTCAGCTTGCTGGCGTGGCCCAGCTCATGGCAGCGAACCGCTTTCATCGTGATACTCCCTTGAGAAACTTTGGGGCGGCACCTTTAGCACCGCCCCGGTAGATTAGGCTACTTCGAAGAGGCCAGCTGCGCCCATGCCGCCGCCCACACACATGGTGCAGACAACATATTTGGCGCCGCGACGCTTGCCTTCGATCAGGGCGTGGCCAACCATGCGCGCACCGGACATGCCATATGGGTGACCGATGGAAATGGCGCCACCGTTGACGTTCAGAAGCTCGTTCGGAATGCCCAGCTTGTCGCGACAGTAAAGCACTTGCACCGCGAATGCCTCATTGAGCTCCCAAAGGCCGATATCGTCCATCTTCAGGCCGTTCTTTTCCAGAAGTTTTGGAATGGCGTAAACTGGGCCAATGCCCATCTCGTCCGGCTCAAGGCCCGCAACCGCGATACCGCGGTAGATGCCCAGAGGGTTCAGGCCGCGCTTGGACGCTTCCTTGGCTTCCATCAGAACAGATGCGGAAGAGCCGTCAGACAGCTGGCTGGCGTTACCCGCCGTGATAGTGCCGCCTTCGATCACGGTCTTGAGGCCATTAAGACCATCAAGCGTGGTTTCAGGCCGGTTGCCTTCGTCTTTGTCCAGGGTCACGTCGTGGAAAGTCATTTCCTTCGTTTCCTTGTTCACCTGAACCATTTTGGTGGAAATCGGCACGATCTCGTCGTCGAACTTGCCGGCTTGCTGGGCAGCCGCCGTCCGCTGTTGGCTCTGCAGGCCATATTCATCCATGGCGTCGCGGGAAATGCCGTAGCGCTCAGCCACGATTTCCGCCGTTTGCAGCATCGGCATATAGGTAGCCGGATGCATTTCAACGAGGGATTTGTCCACAGCCTGCCAGCGGTTCATATGCTCGTTCTGCACCACGGAGATGCTGTCCTGACCACCACCGATGGCGATGTCCATGCCGTCAGAGATGATCTGCTTGGCAGCAGTGGCGATAGCCATCATGCCAGAAGAACACTGACGGTCCATGGTCATGCCCGACACGGTCACCGGCAGGCCAGCGCGCAGGGCAGCCAACCGGCCAATGTTCGAGCCTTGCGAGCCCTGGGTCAGCGCACTGCCCCATACCACGTCTTCAATTTCGCCGCCTTCAAGGCCAGCGCGCTTCACAGCGTGCGCGATTGAGTGTGCACCCAGGGTTGGGCCCAAGGTGGCATTCAGGGACCCGCGATAGGCTTTGCCGATCGGCGTCCGGGCGGTTGATACGATTACTGCTTCCCGCATGGGATATCTCCTTGTTTGGTCTACGCGCTGGGCGCGATTACATTTTCACGCCAAGCGCCGCGGCGGCCTTGCCGATAAATTTCATGGATTGTTGCCCGCCCTGCACCAGCTCCTGCTGGCCTTCGGGATTGGAGAGATCGCCCATGTTCGCACGGACATTCTCTGGTGTCTGGTCTTCCGGCTTCAGATAGATGCCGTCGGTTTCATACACAACTGCCTTGGCGTAACCGCCCGCGCCCGCCGCCAGGATCGTACGGTTCGGCGCGTCCCGGTCACAGAGCGTGATCAGGCCTGCCGTCACCGATTCCGGGGTCGACAGGTCAAGCGCAGCTTGCGGCAGAAGGCCTTCGGTCATGCGCGTGGCGGCCATCGGCGCCAGGCAATTGACGCGAATGTCATACTTGGCGCCTTCAAGGCACAGCGTGTTCATGAAGCCCACCAGCGCCATCTTGGCCGCGCCATAGTTGGCCTGGCCAAAGTTGCCGTAAAGTCCCGAAGATGACGTGGTCATCACGATACGGCCATAGCCCTGCTCGCGCATGATCTCCCAAACCGCCTTGGTGCAGGTCACAGATCCCATCACATGAACCTTCATGACAAACTCGAAGTCCTCAAGTTCCATCTTCGCAAAAGTCTTGTCGCGCAGCACGCCGGCATTGTTGATCAGCACATCGATGCGGCCCCATTTGTCCATGGTTTTCTGAACCATGTCGGCTACCTGCGCGGCGTCACAAACGTTGGCGCCGTGGGCCATGGCTTCGCCGCCCGCGTCTACAATCTATTTCACCACGGCCTCTGCGGCCGCAGAAGACCCGCCCACACCGTGCACGTCACCGCCAAGGTCGTTCACCACCACTTTGGCGCCGCGCCGCGCCAGTTCAAGCGCGTGGGTACGGCCAAGGCCGCCACCAGCACCCGTTACAATCGCCACCTGGCCTTCGAAACTGATCGTCATAACAATCTCCACTCAATCCTAAATCTTATTCAGACACGACAATCATGGATAGCCACTCGGCAACCAGTGCCGGGCGGTCCTCACCCTTGATCTCGATGGTAATCTCATTCTTCAGCAGCAGCCGGTTGCCTGGCTTTTCGTCCACACTCACCAGCTTCACCCGGGCCCGGATATCGCTGTTCACTTTCACCGGGCTCATGAAGCGCACCTTGTCGCAGCCATAGTTGATGCCCATCACAGTGTTCTTCACCTTGATCGACGCGCCTGTTGACAGCGGCGTCAACAGCGACAGGGTCAGGAACCCATGCGCAATGGTGGTGCCAAAGGGCGTCTTGGCCGCCGCCACAGGGTCGATATGGATGAACTGGTGATCATTCGTCACATCAGCAAATGCATTGATCCGATCCTGGTCAATATTCATCCAGTCAGAAACGCCCGTTTCCTTGCCGATGAAATTCTTAAGGTCCTCTTTTGCCACAACCTCTGTCATATCCGCCTCTTTCAATCTCTCAAATCCCCCTATTGGGGTATAGATTCAACAATGCAAAACAAGTGTTTGTTCCGACTCATTTTTTACGATTCGAATCACAGTGCGTCGCCCGAGTCGTTTTTGCGTCGTTTTGATGACATCACGGCAGCGCGGACAACCCCCCATCCAGGGGAATAATCCCGCCCGTGATGTAGCCGCCAGCCCGTGACGCGAGCATCAAAAGCACGCCTGCAATATCTTCCGGGGTCCCACAACGGCGAAGGGGAACCCCCTCTTCCATGGCTTTGCGGCGAGCTTCATCGCTTGTGATGTGCGCCATCATGCGGCTGGGGAACGGCCCCGGCGCAATAGCGTTGACGGTGATATTATCGCCGCCCAATTCGTTCGAAAGCATCCGTGTCAGATGGTGTACCGCCGCCTTGGATGCACCGTAACTGTATGCGCTGTTGGACACAGGCCGCGTGCCCACGACAGAACCCAGGTTGATGATCCGGGCCGGGTCAGACGTCGTCCCCGACTTCCTGAGCATTGGCAGAAGCCGGCGCGTCAGGTCTGCAACGGCTGTCACATTCAGGGTGAAGACTTCATCCCATTTGGAGCGGGGGAATTCCTCGAATGGCGCCCCCCAGGTCATGCCCGAGTTGTTCACCAGAATGTCCAGCTTGTCTTCGTGCGCGGCCATGGCCTTTGCCAGGTGGGCTGTACCCTCTTCCGTCTTTAGGTCCGCCTGCAGGGCTATCACCTGCCCCGGACCGATGGCATTCAGTTCAGCGGCTACGGCCTCGCAGCTCTCGAGCCGCCGGGACGCAATATAGACCTTGCACCCCGCGCGCACGAGCGCCTCGGTGGCCATGGTGCCGATGCCCGAGCCACCGCCCGTCACCAGCGCCACTTTGCCTTCAATGCTGAAAAGGTTGGAAATCTCCATGCCTTTGTCCTTCAACCTGCGCTTAAACGCTGTTGGAACGGTATTTCTTCAGCTCGGTGCGCGCGATTACCATGCGGTGCACGGCATCCGGGCCGTCAGCGAAGCGAAGCGTACGCTGGCCGTGCCACATGGCCGCCAGCGGGAAGTCCTGACTGATGCCCTGCCCGCCATGCATCTGCATGCTCTCGTCGATTACCTTCAGCGCCATGCGCGGTGCCACCACCTTGATCTGGCTGATGTATGGCTGTGCTGCCTGGGTGCCGATGGTGTCCATCATGTGAGCAGCCTTCAGGCACAGCAGACGCGCCATCTCAATCTCGATCCGGCATTCCGCGATGATGTCATAGTTGGCGCCCAGCTTCACAAGCGTCCTGCCAAAGGCCTCCTTCGAGAGCGAGCGTTTGATCAAGAGTTCAAGCGCGCGTTCTGCAGCCCCGATGGAGCGCATGCAGTGGTGGATACGGCCAGGGCCCAAGCGGCCTTGTGATACTTCAAAACCGCGGCCTTCGCCCAGCACCAAGTTTTCCTTCGGCACGCGCACGTTGGTGAAACGAATATGCATATGGCCGTGTGGCGCATCGTCGTGGCCGAACACCATCATCGGGCGCAGCACTTCAATGCCAGGGGTGCCTGCTTCCACCAGGATCATGCTATGGCGGTTGTGGCGCGGCGCTTCGTCGCCTGCCGTCTTCACCATGGTCACATAAACCGCGCAGCGCGGGTCACCGGCACCAGAGGCCCAGTATTTCTCACCGTTGAGGACATAGTCGTCACCATCGAGCTCGGCCGTCATGGCGATATTCGTCGCGTCGGATGAAGCCACTTCAGGTTCCGTCATCAGGTAGGCAGAGCGGATCTTGCCCTCCAGAAGCGGCTTGAGCCACTTTTCCTTGTGCTCTTCCGTACCGTAGCGCTCAATCACTTCCATGTTGCCGGTATCAGGCGCAGAGCAGTTGAAGCTTTCCGCCGCCAGGTGGGACCGCCCCATTTCCTCGGCTAGATAGGCATATTCAACAGTCGTCAGGCCAAAGCCTTCCTTGCTGTCCGTCAGCCAGAAGTTCCAAAGCCCCGCGTCTTTCGCCTTGGCCTTGAGGTCCTCGAGGATTTCCGTCATGCGCGGCGTGAATTCGAACCGGTCGCCCGTGCCGCCCACCTCGTGATGATATTCGTCTTCAACCGGCACCACGTGCTCGTCGATGAAAGCGCGAACTCTTTCCCTCAGTTCCTGGCCGCGTTCGCTAAGCCCCAAATCCATAGACATGCCTAATTCCTCTTCTCTTTACTCGATTATTATGCTGCGGCGGCCGCCCACAGGCCGCGATATGTTTCCCTGATGCCCTTGCGGTCGATCTTGCCTGAAGCAATGAGCGGCAGCGGGTCATGGGTGATCCAGATCTTTTCAGGCACCTTGAAGCCCGCCAGGTGTTTTGCCACCTCGGCCTTCAGGTCCTCTTCGCTGATGTCGCGGTTTACCGAAACCACTGCGCCAACAAGTTCGCCCAGGCGCTCATCCGGCAGGCTGAAGACCATCACGTCATCCACTGCCTCGTGAGCGTGAAGCACACCCTCGATTTCGAGCGAACTGATGTTCTCGCCGCCGCGGATGATGATGTCTTTCAGGCGGTCAACGATATAGAGGTAGCCCTCTTCATCCAGGTAGCCCACGTCGCCGGAATGGAACCAACCGTTCTTGAACGCCCGCGCTGTGGCTTCCGGGTTGTTCCAATATTCGCGAATATTGGTCGCGCTCTTGATACACACTTCACCCGGCTCGCCCGTTGGCATTTCCTTGCCGGTGGCGGGGTCCGTGATGCGCACTTCAATCAGCGGCGGTGTTGGCTTGCCGGTACTTGTTGGCCGCTCGACATACTCATCCGCCGACAGGACAGCAGTCAGGCTGTTGGTTTCTGTCAGGCCGTAACCGATACCCGGATTGGCGCTTGGGAAGGATTTCTTGATCAGCTTCACGTGTTCTGGTGGACGCGCGGCGCCGCCGCCGCCGATATCCACCAGCGTCGAGAGATCGTATTTCTCCCTCAAGGGTGATGCCGCCATCTCATAGGACATGGTTGGCACGCCGGTGAAGGTGGTAACACCCTCTTTCTCGATCAGGCGGAATGCGTCTTCCACGTCCCACTTGTACATCATCACGATCTTGCGCCCAACGGTGGCAGACACGAACAGCACCGGCAAAAGCCCGGTGATATGGAAGAACGGTACCGCCACCAGCATCACTGGCTGGAAATCCGGGTCCGGGTTCGTGCGCCCCAGCATCTTCAGCGACAGCGCGATACAGATCCAGTTCATGATCAGGCTGACAACGGCCCGGTGGGTCGAAAGCGCCCCTTTCGGGAAACCGGACGAGCCTGAAGTATACATGATCATCGCCAGGTCGTCGGGCCCAAGCTCCAGGCTTGGCCACTGAAGCGGTGCCTTGTCTTCAAGCGTATCGGCCATTTGGCTCACGTTGGCGGCCTCAGGTGCCGGATCACGCGCGACAATGATTTTCATGTCGGCGGCGCCATCAAGCGCCAGGAAGCGTTTCGCGCGCTCGCCGTCCACAACAGCCACTTTGGCGCCGCAGTCCTTGATGCCCCAGGTAACTTCTTCTTCGGTCCACCAGGCGTTCATCACAACGGCCACGCCGCCGGCGGCGATAATGCCCATATAGGCGATCGGCCACTCGGGATAATTCCGCATGGAAAGCGCGACACGGTCGCCTTTCTCGACGCCGAAATCGTCAACCAGCGCCTGGGCGAACTGTGACGCGCGGGAAACAACTTCCTTGAAGGTGTAGCGCTCACCGTCATAGACGATGAATTCCTTGTCGCCGTGGCCCAGGAACAGCATGAAGACTTCCCGCAGGCTGGGCGGCTGGTGCGCGAACACCGTATAGTCGACGCCGTCGATATCCAGTTTGGTGGTCTCGAAAGGCATGCCTTTCTTCGTCAGCATGCCGATCACCTGGTCGGAGGGCGTGCTAGGGTCTACGCTTGGTAGATCAAGGTCATCAAATGCACCCATGGCGAACCCTTCCGATCAGTAACCGGAACAGGCAGCAAACCTGTCCGCGTGGTAATTGAAATCGCCATAGAAATGCTGCAGCACCCTTGCGCGCTTGATATAGAAGCCCAGGTCGAACTCGTCGGTCACACCCATGCCGCCATGCATCTGGATGGCTTCGTTTGTGGCCAGTTCAGCGGTTTTGCTGGCTTTGGCCTTGGCAAGGCTTGCAAACCAGCGGATATCGCCGCCCGCGTCTGCAACCTGAAGCGCCTTCAGAACCGCAGAGCGCGTCACTTCCACTTCGCCGAACCATTCAGCAGCCCGGTGCTGCAGGCCCTGGAACGAACCGATCGGCACACCGAACTGCTTGCGTTCCTTGATATATTCCATCGTGACTTCAAGCGTTTGCTGTGCGATGCCCAGAAGCTCAGCCGCAACAATGATCCGGCCACGGTCCAATACGGGCTCGAGCACGTCCATGGCTTTGCCTTCCTCGCCCAGAAGCTCCGTGGCCTCAACGCCTTCGAAGGTCATTTTGGACCAGTTGGCGCTGTCCATGGAAACCACGCGGTCCACGATCAGACCCGGCGCTCCCCTGTCCACCATATAAAGGCTCAGGCCGTCACGGTCGCCTGGTTGGCCGCTTGTACGCGCGAGTACGATGATCTTGTCCGCGACATGGCCATCCGGCACGAATGTCTTCAGGCCGTGAAGCTTGCCGCCCTCAACCTTCATTGCCGTGCCTTCGGGGTCATGCCTGCTGGTCTCATCAAGCGCCAGCGTTACAATTGTCTCGCCAAACGCGATCGCAGGCAGGTGCTCTTTTTTCTGATCGGCACTTCCCGCCGCCTGGATGAGCGCCGCGCCCATGATGCAGCTTGAATGGAACGGCGCGGCCACCAGGGTCTTGCCCATGGCCTCCGCCACGATGCCTGCGCCCACACAGCCAAAGCCTGTGCCGTCATATTCCTCGTCGATCATCAGCCCGGCAAAGCCCATGTTGCACATCGCAAGCCAAAGGTGCCCGGCATAGCCGACTTCGTCTTTGTTATCGCGGAGCGACCGAATCTGGCTGATCGGCGCTTTTTCCGCAAAAAAGCCCTCTGCGGACTCTTTCAAAAGCTGCTGCTCTTCATTCAATACCATTGCCATGGTGCTACTCCCCCTTAACTCGGCAGGCCAAGCACGCGCTTGGCAATGATGTTGTGTTGAATTTCCGTGGTGCCACCCTCGATGGAGTTTGCTTTGGTCCGAAGCCACGTGCGCGGGATTTCGCCATTATTGGAGAACTGGCCTTCCCACTCGAACGCGTCGGAGCCGTTGATCTTGACGATCAGCTCGTGGCGGTCCTTGTTCAGCTCGGTGCCGTAGGCCTTCAGGAAGGACGAATAAGCGCCCATCTCGTTGCCGGCCTTGGCTTCGTCCTTGGCGCGCTCCATGGTGAACATAAAGGCCATGGCGTCAATCTCATGCTCTGCGATCTGGTGCCGAAGCATCGTCTCAGGCAGTGCGCCCGCATCATTGGTTCCCAGCTTGTCGACCGCAAGGCGATTGAGCGGCACCGGCAGGCCCATTTCGGAAATGCCTGTGCGCTCGTGCGTCAGCAGATATTTCGCAACGGTCCAGCCTTTGTTTACTTCACCAACAAGGTTCTTCTTGTATGCCTTCACGTCGTCAAAGAAGGTTTCGCAGAACGGCGAATAGCCGGAAATCAGCTGGATCGGCTTGGTGGATACGCCTTCGGACGCCATATCAAACAGGATGAAGCTGATGCCTTCATGCTTCGAGGACGTATCGGTACGGATCAGACAGAAGATCCAGTCGGCCTTGTCGGCGTAGGATGTCCAGATTTTCTGGCCATTGATAATATAGTGATCGCCCTTGTCTTCGGCTTTGGTGGCGAGTGAGGCAAGGTCAGACCCGGCATTGGGCTCGGAATAGCCCTGGCACCAGCGAATTTCACCGCGCGCGATGGGCGGCAGGTGTTCAAGCTTCTGTTCGTGGGTGCCGAACTTCAAAAGTGCGGGGCCAAGCATCCAGATACCGAAGCTGGTCAGCGGGGAGCGCGCCTTGATGCGCTTCATTTCTTCCGCCAGGATTTTGGCTTCGTCTTTCGACAGGCCACCGCCACCGTATTCCTTTGGCCAGGTCGGCACGGTCCAGCCGCGCGCGCCCATACGCTCAAGCCACAGCTTCTGGTCATCGCTTTGGAAAACGAAATTACGGCCACCCCAGCAGATATCTTTCTCGCCAGACGCTGGCGTGCGCATCGATGCAGGGCAATTTTCTTCTAGCCAGGCCCGCGTATCCGCGCGGAACGCCTCAAGATCACTCATTATAACAGTCTCCCCAGACACCGCTCCTTCCCGAGCGGCAATGCAAGTCTCAGGGGTAAGGAGTAAGGCGGTTTTGCCCTTCGGCAAGGTGTGAGGGCAAAGTTTCTGGCCTAATCCTCCGTAACGTAAAAAAAACTTCTGTTCGGCTGGCCCTGAACTGAAACAATCCTATTTAACGGTCCGACTAGGCTGTCCTGGATATCGGCAGTCCACGCAAGAATGAGGCTTATGGCTGGATTTTCCTATCAAACCGTCTGGCGGCTCGCGGGGCCGAATATTGTCAGCAATATCCTGATGGTTTCCATCTCCTTCGCGCATCTATGGATCGTGGCGCCCCTGGGCCCTGAAATGAGCGCCGCCGTGGTTGCGGGCGGGCGCGTGCATTTTCTTCTGATGGCGGCGTCCATGGCGCTGTCGGTTGCCACTACCGCCGTGGTTGCCCGTGCCTGGGGCGCGGATGACGCCCATGAAACATCAGCCTCGACCGCAAGCTCGCTGGCTTTGGCTGTCATGATTTCCATTTTTCTTGGCGCAACCACTTATTTTGCCGCTCCCTACTTGGTGAAGATGTTCAGCCTGGACGGCAAGACGGCCTCGCTTGCCGTGGACTATATCCAGCCCGCGGCCCTTCTGAACATAGTGTTCGCCCTGATGCTCACCATCGCGACCGCCTTCCGGGCCATCGGGGATGTGCTGAGGCCGCTTCGCTATATGGCGGTTGGCGCGGGGGCTGCGATCTTCTTGTCCTACACGCTGGTGCGCGGTGCTTTTGGCGCGCCCGCAGTTGGTATCGCCGGCATTCCCTGGGGCACGGCTGCGGGGCAAGCGCTGATTGTGGTGTGGTTCCTCATCAACTGGCTGCGCGGCCGGTATGTGTTCCGCCCGCATCTTGCTGGCGCTCTCAAGAGGCGCCGCATCGGGCAGTTGGTCAGGATCGGCGCGCCTGCCGCCATTGAGCAGGTCCTGATCCAGATGAGCTTCCTACTGTTCATGATGCTGATCAGCGGGTACGGCACCGCCGCCTTTGCCGCTTACGGCATCGGCATCACTATCCTCAGCATCACCATCGTTGTGGGGCTTGGGTTCGGCACCGCCAGCGCCACCTTGTCTGGCCAACTGATCGGCGCCGAAAAGCATGATGAGGCTGTGGCCAGCGGTTGGGCGGCCATGCGGCTGGCCATGGTTGGCATGTGCGCCCTCGCCGTCATCACCTATGCCTTCAAGACACCGCTCGCCAATATCCTGTCCGCTGACCCGGTCGTGCGTGCGGACACAGAATTTTTCATCCTGATCCTCGCGCTGATCCAACCCCTTATGGCGATCGAGTTTGCCATCGGCGGCGCGCTCAGGGGTGCGGGCGACACGCGCTATCCGCTGTTCGTTACATTCTGCGGCATGATCGTTGGGCGCCTGTCGGTCGGATTTGCCGTGCAGGCGCTGGGCGGGCCCGTTGAGGCCATGTATAGCGTGATTGTGGGCGACTATGCCATCAAGGCAGCGCTTCTGGTGCGCCGGTTCCGCAACATTGATTGGCGCGAGATGGAACTGCATCCCCACGCACCTATCGCCCTGCAGTCCGTGGCCGGCATCAGCCGCGGGCCGGTGCGCAGCTTCTTTGGGCGCCGTAAAACGGCAGAAGAACAACCCGAATAATAAATTTATCAACAAGCTTTGGACATAGTCCCCGATTGGCCTAGTTTCACGTCAAGGAAGACGTCGGGGCACCGCCCCAAAACCATGGAGGGGAAAATGGCAAAGCCAGGCATGCTGGATATCAAAAGCGTAAAGGACCAGGTGTCCGCGGAAGAATGGCAAGCGCGGGTGGACCTCGCAGCCGCCTACCGCATGATGGCCTATATGGGCTGGGACGATCTGATCTACACCCACCTTTCCATGCGCATCCCGGGGACTGACCACCATTTCCTGATCAACCCGCTGGGGCTAATGTTCGAGGAAATCACCGCTTCGAGCCTGGTGAAGGTGGACCTGAACGGCAAGCAGCTGATGGACACACCCTTCATTCCGAACGCAGCCGGTTTCGTGATCCACAGCGCCATCCACGCGGCCCGCGACGATGCCAACTGCGTGATGCACCTGCACACCGATTACGGCATCGCGGTTTCGAACCAGAAAGGCGGCCTGCTCCCGATGTGCCAGACCAGCATCGTGCCGTGGGCGATGGTGGCCTATCACGACTATGAAGGCTTCGCGGTCAACGACGGCGAAAAAGAGCGCCTGGTCGCGGATTTCGGCACCAAGAACGCCCTGATCCTCAGGAACCATGGCACGCTGACCGTGGGCGACACAGTCGCAAAAGCGTTTGAAAGCATGTGGTTCCTTGAGCGTGCGTGCAAAATTCAGGTGCTGACACAGTCAACCGGGGCTGATATCCACTCACCAAGCCAGGAATCGATCGACAATGCGCTCAGGGACCTGCGTGTCGTGGCTGGTGCAAACGGGGCTGACAATTTCGTCTGGCCCGCTATTCTCAGGAAGATGGAACGGCTTGACCCAAGCTTCCGTGACTGACCAATACATAGCCAAGAGATTTTATGACCAACGTTCAGCCTATAATTGACCAGTTGGCTGTTGAGCAGCTTGATAAATTGCTGTTTCGCGGCACGCCGAACCAGTGGCCCAACAAACATGTGTTTGGCGGCCATGTGATCGCGCAGGGCATGGAAGCCGCAACACTGACCGTGGACAAAGCCTATAAGCTGCACTCCATTCACTGTTATTTCCTGCGGCCCGGCATCTACAGCCAGCCGATCCTGTATGACGTAGACCCTATCCGCGATGGGCGCAGCTTCACTACCCGCCGGGTTGTCGCCATCCAGAACGGTGAGGCCATCTTCTCTATCGCCGCATCTTTCCATGTAGGTGAACAGGGCCTGGAGCATCAGATCGATATGCCTGATGTGCCCCAGCCCGAGGACCTTGACGATGACGAGGCTTACTATGCCCGCGTGCTTCGCGCCTTTGGCAAACAGCCCAAGGACAAGCCTTTCATGCCGTTCGAGATGCGCTCGATCGACCGGATGGACCTTGAGAACCCGCAGCCGAAAAGCCCGGAAACGGGCTATTGGTTCCGCCTCAAGGAAAAGATAGAGGGCGACCAGCCGCTTCATGCGCGCCTGATGGCCTATATCTCCGATTTCGCCTTCCTGTCGTCGAACCTTCGGCCCCACGCCATGATCCCGCGCGATCCGCGGCTCAAGACCGTGGCCAGCCTTGATCACGGCATGTGGTTCCACCGCGAAAACTTCCGCGTGGATGACTGGATCTACTATAAGACGGATGGTTACTGGAGCGGCAAAGGCCGCGGCCTGGCGCGCGGCGCGCTCTATGACCGGTCGGGCCGCCTTCTGGCCTCCACAGCCCAGGAATCGCTCCTGAGGCTGAACCAGGAAGAAAAAGAGGCCCTCTCCTGATCGGGAGGGCCTTTTGGCTTTTTGGATGGCTAGCGCGACGGTCTATTTCAGGCCGTATTTCTTGCGCCACACCACATAACGCACTTCCACGCCCTCGCTCATGATACTGCGCCTAAGGCCTGAGGCAGACTTGACCATATCGAGCGTCTCAATGGCCATTTTCTTGTCTTTCTCTTCCGGCTCCCAGGTATCCAGCGCCATATAGCTGTCGCGGATCTGACCTGCGGTTTCTTCGCTGACATTATAGTTGCCGACCAGATCAAAATATTGGTCCAGTGTGTTCTTCTTGGCAGGGAGATTGTTCGACACCTGCGAATAGACGAAATAACCGTCAGGCCGCACCATGGCCTGCACGTGCGCCGTCCATTCATGGTCTTCGCGGAAGGACCGCAGGTCATCCATGCAGAAGATCGCATCGAACTTCATTTTGTCGCGCCGCATCGGGTCATCCAGATGATGTGCCGGGTGGATTTTGGCAGCTGATGTGCCCACGAACATGCGTTCCAGGTGCTCCCGGCATTCGGCCCTGCCCTCATAGGCATCCACCGTATAACCGCGTTCGACCATGGTTCTCACCAAACGGCCGCCACCCGGGCCGATCACGGCAACCCGCGCCCTCGCCGGCAGGTCACTGAACATGGCCATGTCTTCGATGATATCCAGGCTGATCGGACGCTCGCAATAGTCCATATTCTGCCCATTGAAGAGCAAATCCAGTGCGAGTGAGAAAGCAAGTTTTTCAGCCACGAATGTCCCCTCTGCCGTGCTTGGTCCGGTTTCAGCAGCATATCTGCAGAAAGTGAACCAATGTTAAACAACTCGCCACAATTGTAGCGGAGCATGAAAGCCTGAGAATTTGTGCCCGAATGAATGAGGCCTTCGGCGCATCGCACCAAAGGCCTCCCCCTATAGCATGGAATTTTCGTTAAATGCCAGATTTTTCAATCAGTAAGCGCGCATAGTTGCCGATCTGATTGGTCCGCACACCGAAACCGGCGAAAGCCTTGTTTTTGGTCTGGCCATGGTAATAGCGATAGTAGATCTGCTGCAAGATCACCGCCAGCCGGAACACCCCATACACCAGATAGTAGTCGAACTTCGACAGGTCATGGCCTGTCTTCTCGGCATAGAGGTCACAGATTTCCTCGCGCGTCAGCATCCCCTGCGCCATGCAGGGCTGCATGCACATGGCGATCATCTCGTCCGGATCGCCCTTTTGCGACCAATAGGCCAGCGTGTTGCCAAGGTCCATCAACGGGTCGCCGAGCGCGCTGATTTCCCAGTCAAGGATCGCCTTGATCTCGAACGGGTTCTCTTCGCACAGGATCACGTTATCCAGCCGGTAGTCACCGTGGCAGATGGCATGCCCCACTTCTGTGGGCGGCATATGGTCTTCAAGCCATTTGCGCACGTCAGCGAAATCCTCGACATCATCGGTGATCACGCGCTCATAGCGGCGGTTCCAGCCGGTCACCTGGCGCTCCACATAGCCTTCCGGCTTGCCGAAATCGCCAAGGCCCGCGGCCTTATAGTCTACCTGGTGCAACTCAATAAGCTTGTTGAAGAAGGAAAGGCACAGTTTACGGCCCTCTTCTTCACCAAAACCCCAACTATCGGGGATGGTGCGGTCCAGCTTGCGGCCTTCAACCTGTTCCATCACATAGAACTCGGCGCCCAAGGGGCTGCCTTCGTCCGGCACATGGAAATAGGTTTCCGGCACCGCTGGGAAAACCGGCTTCAGGGCGTTCATCACGCTGAATTCGCGGATCATGCTGTGGCCTGACTTGGGGCGCGTGCCAAACGGCGGTCGCCTGAGCACAAGGCTTTTGTTCGCGTACTGGATCGAATAGGTCAGGTTCGAATGGCCGCTGGCGAACTGGCGGATCGTGGGTGTGCCTTCAAGGCCGCCGATGCGTTCCTTGATGATGCTGTCGATCAGCTTCGCGTCCAGTTCCTCGCCTTCGCGGACGTTTACCGTTTTATTCAGCGATTCTGTCATATCCGTCTCCCTACGCCGTCCAGCCGCCGTCCATCACCAGCGTGGTGCCGGTGGTGAAGGCCGCCGCGTCGGATGCCAGGTAAAGAACGCCACCCACCATGTCTTCCGGCTTGCCCGCCCGCGGGATCGGGAACTGGCTGGTATACTGCGACAGCATATCCTCATTGGCTGTGAACACAGCCGTCATCTTGGTGTCCACAAGGCCCGGGCAGATGGCATTCACGCGGATGCCGTCATGGCCATATTCGCGGGCGTAGGCTTTCGTCATATTGATCATGGCCGACTTGGTCATGGAATAGATGCCTTGCATGTGTCCGGGCGACAGGCCATTGATGGACGCCACGTTGACGATCGCGCCGCCGCCCTGGGGTTTCATCATCTTCACCGCTTCAGCGGACAGCTAGAATGGCCCCTTCAGGTTCACGTCGATGGTTTTGTCGAACGCGGCCTCGGGTGTTTCGCCGATCAGGCCATAGAAAGGGTTGGTGCCGCCGCAGTTCACCAGCACATCCAGGCGGCCATATTCCGCCTTGATCCAGTCAAACACCGCCGTCACATCTTCCATTTTGCCCGCGTGGGCGGCCTTGGCCTTGGCGTCACCGCCACCCGCGCGGATGCTTTCCGCCACCGCGTCACAGGCTGCCTGGTCGCGGGAAGACACGATCACCTTCGCGCCGTTGGCGGCGAACGCCCGCACGATGGCTTCACCGATGCCGCGCGATGAGCCGGATACAAAAACCACCTTGTCGGTGAAATCCATTAATTTGGTATAATCCATTGAAAATACTCCCTGAAATCAGATCGGTCGGCCGGTGGCAGCCAGCTGGTTGCGGCGGAATTTGCGCATACCCCCAACCCAGCGGTCATAGTCATTGGCCTTGTGTTTGAAATAGCCTTCCACCTGCTCGTGTGGGCGGATCATGAAGCGCCCTTCCCGCATCATCGCCAGCGTGCGTGTGGCCAGTTCTTCGGCAGGCATGATGCCGTCCGCAGCGGCGGAGCTCTTTTCCGCCCCCGCCGTCATTTTCGACGTCACGGCCTGCGGGCACAGACAGCCCACATAGATGCCGTCATCGCCGTGAGCGATGGCCAGGCTTTCGGCGAAGCCCACCGCCGCATGCTTGGTTGTGGAATAGCTGCTGTCGCCAATCTGGCTCAGAAGCCCGGCGGCAGAGGCCGTGATCAGGAATCCGCCCGAGCCGCGCTCGATCATGCCCGGCAGCACCGCCCGGCAGGCCAGCACGTGGGCGAACACATTCACTTCCCAGATTTTCTGCCACTGGGCGTCCGAACAATTGATGACCGACCAGGTCGGCGCATCGGAGAAGATAATCCCCGCGTTCGAACAATAGAGGTCCACAGGGCCAGCTGTTGCTTCAAGGGCCTCGACCATTGCCTTCACGGCAGCGCCGTCTGTCACATCCAGCTTGTAGGCCTTGGCGACAGCGCCGATCTCGGCCGCCACGCGCTCCGCGCCCTCGGTGTCCATATCGGCCACAGCGATGGCTTTCGCGCCTTCAGCCGCGAACCGTTTCGCAAGTGCCTCGCCAATACCGCTGGCGCCGCCTGTCACCACAATGACCTTGTCTTTTACATCCATTACCAACTCCCCTCCTGGCATTCGTCAGGGGCCTAGCTGGATGGTCTCCAACAAGGCCCTGAAGTCCTTTGGTAATGAAGTGGGGCGGCGCGTCTTTCTGTCCACATAAACATGGACAAAATGTCCCTGTGCGGCGGCTTCCTGCGCGTCTCCAGCAAACAGGCCGATCTCATAGCGCACGCTGGAGGTCCCGATGTGGGAAACCGCGATGCCCGCGCGCACGGGCTGCGGGAATTCAAGCGGCGCAAAATAACGGCAGTTGGTCTCCACCACCAGGCCAATCACCGCACCTTCATGGATGTCCAGCACGCCGCCTTCGATCAGGAAGCGGTTCACCGCCGTGTCGAAAAAGCTGTAGTAGACCACGTTGTTGACGTGGCCATAGATGTCATTGTCCATCCAGCGGGTCTGGATGTCAGCCACATGCGGATATGCGCTCAGGCCGCGCGGGGCTTCCTTTGTGCTCACCAGCTTGCCTCATAAATCTTCAGCGCGTCATCCTGCGTGATCTCACGTGGGTTATTGACCAGTAGGCGCTGCTGTTTCATCGCGTCCTCTGCCAGCATCGGCAGGGCGTTGTGGCTGATCCCCACGTCCCTGAGGCGCTTTTCAATGCCCACGTCATCGGCGATGCGTTCAAGCCAGTCTATGAGGTCAGTGGCACTGTCCCCTGCCCCAACAAGTTCCGCCAGTTCGGCGTATAAGCCGCCAGCAACGGGTTCATTGAACCGAAGCACATGCGGCAGCACCAAGGCGTTCGAAAGCCCATGCGGGATATGGAAATGGCCCCCAAGGGGGTAGGCCAGCGCATGCACGCCCGCGACCGGCGAATTGGCGAACGCCTGCCCCGCAAGCGTCGCGCCCACCAGCATGCCGCGGCGGGCTTCCATATTGTCGCCTTCCTTGCAGGCTACCTCAATGTTGGCGCCCAGCATCAGCAGCGCCTGGCGCGCGAGGCCGTCGGAAATCGGGTTCTTCTTGATCTTGGATGTGTAGGCTTCAATAGCGTGCACCATGGCGTCGATCCCGGTCGCCGCGGTGATATGGGCCGGCAGCCCGGTCGTCAGCGTCGCGTCCAGAATGGCAAGGTCCGCCAGCAGGGTTTTGTCGGAAACGCCCATCTTGGTGCTTTCGCCCGTGGTGACGATTGCGATCTGGGTCACTTCAGACCCTGTCCCTGCCGTCGTTGGCACCTGCACCAGCGGCAGGCGCCCGCCGGACACCTGGTCAAGGCCATAGATATCGCCCAGCGCCTGGTCGCCCTTCAACAGGATGGCCACAAGCTTTGCCACATCCATCGAGCTGCCGCCGCCGAACCCGACGATCAGGTCAGCGCCGTGCGCCTTGGCCGCTTCAACGGCCTCCAGCACCACCTTTTCAGACGGGTCAGCCTCGACGCCGTCATAAAGCGCGGGCTGAAGCTCCGCTTCTTCAAGCGCCTGCATGATGGGCGCCACCATGCCCAGGCGCACGAGGCCCATGTCCGTGATGACCATGGGCTTCTGGCACCCGAACCGGGCCTTCAGCGTTGCCCCCAGATTGTGGGAAGCCCCGTCTTCGACCAGAATGGACGAAACGCTGTTGAAATTATAGGCGATCATATCCGCCACTCCTGACTACTGCTTGGTTGACCGGTTATTTGATCTGGCGCTCGACATTCTTCCTGAGCTTGTCCGTATAGGGCGGCACAATCCCGAGAAGGTTGCCGATCGAGAGTTTCGGGTGCCTGAGCACCGATTTCTGGTGGCTGAACTCCAGGAAGCCGTCATAGCCGTGATAGTGGCCCATGCCGCTGTTGCCCACGCCGCCGAACGGCAGGTTTTCGTGGGCGCCGTGCCACAGCACATCATTCACCGTAACCCCGCCGGATGTGGTCCGCGTCAGCACCTCATTCTCTTCAGCCTTGTCCTGGCCAAAGTAATAAAGCGCCAGCGGGCGTTCCCGCTCATTGACATAGTCAATCACTTCAGACGCCTTTTCATAGGTCCTCACCGGCAGGATCGGGCCAAAGATTTCTTCCTGCATCACCTTCATGTCGTCGGTTGGGTCAAGGATCAGGGCCGACGGCAGCTTGTTCGCCTGGTTCTGGCCAGCAAAATCTTCATCCGCCGGATTGATGATGCGCACGTCCGCGCCTTTGGCCTTGGCATCCTCGATATAGCCCTCAAGCCGTTCGCGGTGACGCGCGCTGATGATCGACGTATATTGGTCGTTCGCCAGCATGGTCGGGTACATGCGCGAGACCGTTTTTGTATAGGTCTCGACAAAGGCGTCGCGCCGGTCGGCGTCGATGTTGATATAATCAGGCGCCAGGCAAATCTGCCCCGCGTTCATATGCTTGAAGGTGGCCACACGCTCCGCGACCATATCAAGGTCCGCGCTTTTGCCTACCACAACCGGGCTTTTGCCGCCCAGCTCCAGCGTCACCGGCGTCAGGTTCTCAGATGCGGCCCTCATGATCAGCTTGCCCACAACCGGCGCGCCGGTGAACATCAAATGGTCCCACGGCTGGCTGGCGAAGGCCTGGCTGGTCTGAACCGCCCCCGTCACAACGGCTACTTCGGTTTCATCGAAATTCTTGGCAAACACTTCCTTGAAGAAATTGGAGGTACGCGGCGTGTGCTCGCTTGGCTTGATGATCACCCGGTTACCGGCCGCCAGCATCTGCGCGAGCGGCACGAACACCATCGTCAGCGGGAAGTTCCAGGGCGTGATAAGCCCCACGACGCCCTTCGGCTGCGGCACCACCTGGGCCTTCGCGCCCAGAAGCCCCAGCGGGAACTGAAGCTTGCGCTTGGAGGGCTTCATCCACCGGTCCACATGCTTGATGGCGTCCTTGAGGGCGCCAGAACTTGCTGCCACGTCAGCGAATAGCGTGGTTTCGGCTGAACGGTTGCCGAAATCCTCGGAGATCAGGCGGATATAGTCGTCCTTATGGTCCATCAGGCATTTGAGCGCGCGCCTTAGCCTGTCCTTCCTGACCTCGGCGCTTACAAAGCCTTCAGCCAGATAGCTGTGGCGCTGGGCCTGCAGTTTGACCGCGATATCCTCAGCTGGTGTTTCGTTCAGCGTCATGCCGTCCATGGTCTTTCCCCCTTTGAAAAGCTGCCTTTCCCCAAAGGCAATGTGTTCCATTAAAGTGTAGTTCGGCTTCGAGAGACTTCAAAGCCATAAACAAAAAAAGCCCGCGGACGCGGGCTTTGGCAACATTCAGGTTTTCAGAAGGATGCCTCTCAAGGGAACGGTACCTGTCCGGCTACTGGTGATGCCACCCCTGTTCCGATGCAGATCAGGGGTAAAGTTCGGCCAGCTTCCAGTCCCCTGCGGCTTCATCAAGGCGATAGGTGATGCGCTCGTGCAGGCGGAATTTGCGGTCGCGCCAGAATTCGAAATACCTGGGCTTCAGGCGAAAGCCCGACCAGTGCTCGGGCCGTGGCACCTCGCCCGCGCCGAACTTGGCGGTATATTTGGCGATAGCGCCTTCAAACTCGAACCGGCCTTCCATCTCGCGCGATTGCTGCGACGCCCAGGCGCCGATCCGACTGGCCCGGGGGCGGGACGCGAAATAGGCATCAGCTTCTTCGTCCGAAACCGCCTCAACGGCGCCTTCAACGCGGATCTGGCGGCGCAGCGTCTTCCAGTGGAACAGAAGCGCGGCATTCGGGTTTGCCGCCAGTTCGCCGCCCTTGCGGCTTTCCAGGTTGGTGTAGAAAACAAGGCCTTCAGCGTCACAGCCTTTCAGAAGCACCATGCGAACGCTTGGAATGCCCTCTGGCGTCGCTGTGGCAAGCGCCATCGCCGTCGGGTCATTGGGTTCGCTTTCCGTCGCTTCCTCGATCCAGGCATTGACCTGGTCGAACGGGGCTTCAAAGGCGGCACGCTTGTCGGACACTGCATTAATTCCTTGTCAAAAAATCTTTTTCATCACTCAGGCGGCACATTCTGCTATATCGAATCTAAGCATCTATAAATGCAAGAATATTGCACGTCGTGCCCTGCCCCTTATATGATAGCAAGACACGTGATTCAGTATCTGTTTTTTGGGTTTGATACAATCCTATGAGCGACCTTTATGATATTTTGGGCCTAAGCCGTGACGCCAGCCAGGATGACGTCAAGAAGGCCTATCGTACCTTGGCGAAAAAATACCACCCGGACGCCAACAAGGATGACCCCAAGATTGTCGACCGCTTCAAGGAAGTGTCGGCAGCCTATTCCATTCTGGGCAACGAACAGCAGCGCAAGCGCTATGACCGCGGCGAGATCGATGAAACAGGCGCTGAAAAGCGCGCCTATTCGAACCCGTTCGGCTTCGGTGGCGGCGGCAAAAGGCGCGCGTCCACCAGCTTCGATGACTTCGACATGGATGAAGCCCAGGATATCTTCACCGAATTCTTCCGCTCCTCAAGCCGCCGGAAGGGCCCGTCGCGCGGCGACAACCCGTTCGAGCAGTCGGGCCGCAAACGGGGCCTCGACCTCAGCTACAAGATCACCATCGGCTTTGACGAGTCGATCAACGGCAGCACCCGTCGGCTGACGCTCAATGACGGCCGAAATGTGGATATCAAGATCCCGGCTGGAATCAAGGACGGCCAGGTGATCCGCCTTTCTGGCCAAGGCGGCCCTGGCTTCGGCAAGGGCCCCAAGGGCGATGCCATGGTGGAAATTCGGGTGGCGCCCCACCCCTATTTCACCCGCAAGGACCTGGACATCCATCTGGAGCTACCAATTTCCCTTGATGAAGCGGTGCTGGGCGGCGACATTGAAGTCCCCACCCCCAATGGCCGCCTGACGGTGCGCATCCCTAAGAACAGCTCCACCGGCAAGCGCCTGCGGCTGAAGGGCAAGGGCGTGAAACGCGGTAGTGAGGTGGGCAACATGTATGTGAACCTCAAGCTGATGCTGCCGACAGACCGCGACGCAGAGCTTGAGAAGCTTATGAAGCAGTGGTCGGGCGGCAACGGCGCCGACCTACGCAAAAAAGCGGGGCTAAGCTGACCTGATGCAGTCACTGGAGCGGCATAAAAGGGCCTGGAAGCGCGCCATCGC
>JBNKYQ010000008.1:0-27119 GCA_050300975.1 Kordiimonas sp. | reverse complement strand
CGTCGGTATAGCTAGCCATAGTTCTTGTCCCCATAGATGTCACGCAGGTCCCGCTTGAGGATTTTGCCGTTGGCGTTACGGGGCAGGGCATCAATGAACACCGCGCCCACGATCCGTTGCTGCTTGCCCAGCCGCCCGTTGGCCCAGGCAGTGACCTCAGCGGCATCAAGCGTGACACCCGCTTCGGGCACCACGACAGCAAGTGGCGTCTCGCCCCACCTCTCGCTGGGGACGCCAATAACAGCAATGTCGTTGATATCCGGGTGAGTGATCAATACGGCCTCAATATCCTGCGGATAGATGTTCTGCCCGCCTGACAGGATCATGTCCTTCTTGCGGTCCACGATATAGAGATAGCCTTCTTCGTCCAACTGTCCAACATCGCCGGTGCGGAACCAGCCGCGGCCGTTCGCGTCGGTCCAGGTGGCATCCGCTGTAGCGTCCGGGCGCTTGAGGTACATGGGCATCATGGTGCGGCCAACGCCGACAATCTCGCCGGATTGGCCAGCGGGGACTTCCTGGTCATCATCACCGATGATCTTGATATCGGTGCCCAGAAGCGGCTTGCCCACTGACGCCATGCGGCCATCGGCTTCTTCCGGGTCCAGCGTGGTGATCAGGCCTTCCGTCAGGCCAAAGAGCTCGATCACAGCCTTGGGGCCGAGGCGCCGGAACAGGGCAGCCTTCAGGTCTGCGTGCAGGGGTGAGCCGCAGCTCATCACCGCCTCGATGGACGAGAGGTCATATTTTTCCTGGCCTTGTACTTCCAGCAGGCGCTGGTACTGGATCGGCACCATGGCGAAATTGGTGATCCTCTCGGCCTCGATGGTCTTCAAGGCCGCTTCGGCATCGAATTTCTCGTGGATAAACATGGTGCCGCCCGCAAGTAGCGTGCACAGCATGCCAACCCAACTGATGTTGGAATAGAGGCCAATAGTGAAAAGCGTACGGGCGCCGCCGTGGTAGCGAAGTGCCACGGTCAGGTCATAGGCCCAGTCGCGGCGGCCGCGGTGATCGTGCAGGATGCCCTTGGGCATGCCGGTGGTGCCGGAACTGTAGATCACGTTCAGCGGGTCATCGCCGGAAATAGTGACCGCTGGCGCTGCTGTATCGCCTTCGTCGCGGAAACTTTCATAATTTTCGCCAACCACAAGCACAAGCGTGCCGGGATGGGCTTCGAGATAAGGCTGTAGCCGGTCTTTCTGGTCACCGGTCGCGACAATGGCGGCGACAGCGGCGTCCTCCAGCATGGCCAAGAGGGCCTCGTCGGAGACGGACAGGTTGATGGGCACCGAGCACGCCCCGGATTTCATCACACCCACGATGGTTTCCACCATGGCAATGCCGTTCGACATGACGACGCCAACCATATTGCCGCGGCTGATATCAGCCTTGATCAGCACATTGGCCAGCTGGTTCGTGCGGCTGTCGAATGCGGCCCAGGAAAGCTTCTCCGTGCCGCACACAAGGGCAGGTTTGTTGCGTTTCCATTTGCCGTGCAGCGACAGGATTTCGGGCAATAGCGGGGCATGTGTATCAAATGCAGCCATTTGACAATCCTATGGTCTAAGCGGGGTTGTCTGGGGTTAGGGATGCCGGGGGGACGGAAGGGCAGCCCCCCGGCAGCTTGGCTTGCTTGCGCTTTTAGAAGCGCACCTCAAGCGTCGCAGTGACGGTCAGAGGAGGGCCGTAGAAGGTAGTGATGTTGTTCTCCAGCCCCAGCGTTGGGAAGTTGTAGCCTGCAGTCTTGTATTGGGTGTCGAACAGGTTCTTGCCATGCACACCAAAGCGGTATTTTTCGCTCTCAGATGTCCAGACAACGCTTGCGTTTGCGATGTCATAGGCTTTCTGGTCGATTTCCGGCACCGGCGTTTCGAACTGTACGATGGAGCTTTTGTGCGACCAGTTGGCGTTGATGCTCAGTGTGCCGCTCGATAGCTCCGTGGTGTAGGTCAGGCCCACAAACGACATGAACTCTGGCGTGTTCTGCACTTCGCGCTGGTCGGCGACATTCTCGCCGTTCAGGATCCATTCCTTGATCTCAGCGTCCAGGAGGTTGAGGGACGTCTGCAAGGTCAGGTTTTCGGTCAGCAGGAAGTTGCCTTCGAACTCGATGCCTTTGATCGTCGCTTTACCGGCATTCGTCACGGTACCAACGAAGCCGTCATTGACGCCATCGTTGTCTGTATCGATCGGCAGGGAACCCGGGATCTGCATGTCTTTATAGTCGGAATAGAAGACCGCGATGTTGGTGCGGGCCCGGCCGTCCATCCAGGTGGATTTCAGACCAACTTCATAGCTGTCTAGAGTTTCAGGATCGAAGCCTTCTTCAACTTCTTGCGACGTGATGTTGGCGCCGCGTGGGTCGAAGCTGCCGGCCTTGAAGCCGCGGCTGAAACCGGCGTAGACGAGGGCGTCTTCGCTGAGCTTATAATCAAGCGCGATCCGCGGTGAAAAGTCCTTGAAGGTGCGTTCCGCTTCAAAGTCACTGGATACCGCGATCTGGATGGCGTTTGTGTTGCCGAAGAACGGCGAGTTGCCATTCAGATAGTTAGCGCGGAAAATGTCAGCCGAGCGTTTGTCGTTGGTGTAACGACCGCCCAGCGACAGGGACAGGTCTTGGGTGAAGTCATAAGTGACATCCGCGAACAGGGACCATGCCTTGGTATCTACCGTGCCGCCCGTGTAAGCCGTCAGTTCCGAGCCGAAGGCCACCCGGCCAAGTTGGCCCAGAACCACGTCAAAGTCGTTTGCGGCAGACGCATCCAGATAATAGAAGCCAAACACGCCAGAGAGCTTGTCGCTGGTGTAGAGAAGTTGGAATTCCTGGCTGAACTGCTCGTTATCATAGATCACCGGCGCGTCGAAATCGTCAACTGCGAGGCTGTCGAAGTCGATCACGGACTCGGTATAGTCTTCGCGGTAAGCAGTGACGGATTTCAGCGTCACGCTATCGCTTGCGGTCCATTCGATCGAGCCCTGGATACCCTTCGAGGTCACTTCGTTGTTGCCGTTAATGGCAGCGGTTGAAGCATTCTGGGTAGCGCCTGCATAGGTGTCATAGACACTGTCCGTCACAGGCGTGCCGCTGAAGGCGCCAGGGTAGGGCCGGTAGCCAGCAACAGCGTTTGAATCGTCATTCGTATAGTCTGCCGCGATGCGAACAAAGAGCGCGTCATTTGGCAGGAATTCAAGGCTGGCACGGGCCGCCAGGATTTGTTTGTTGTAGTTGTCTTCGCCTGTGGTCAGGTTTTCACCGAAGCCGTCGCGGTTAAGGGATGCGACTGTCGCGCCCACGCGAACCGTGTCGCTGACCGGAACAGAGCCCTTGGCCACCACATCCATCTGGTTATAGGAACCATAAGAAAGGCGCAGGCCGAACTCTGGCTCATCGGCCAGGCGCTTGGTGACATATTTGATCGCGCCACCCACGGCGTTCCGGCCATAGAGCGTACCCTGCGGACCGCGCAGCACCTCGATGCGCTCGATATCATAGATATCCAGAAGCGCGCCTTGGGGGCGGGCGATATAAACGTCATCCAGGTACAGAGCCACACCTTGTTCGAAGCCCGCGAGCGGGTCCTGCTGGCCCACGCCGCGGATAAAGGCGGTGAGGGTGGAGTTGGTGGCGCGGGACGGCTCCAGCGTCACGCTTGGAGCGACCTGTGCGATATCTGTGATGTCCGAAGCGCCGCGGAGCGCCAGTTCATCGGCAGAAAAGGCCGTTACCGCAATTGGCACGTCCTGCAGGCTTTCCGTACGGCGACGCGCGGTAACCTGAATTTCTTCAAGCGCGAAACCGCTTTCAGGTGTGTCCTGCGCAATGGCAGGCATGGTGGTTGCCAGGCTGCCCAAACAGACACTGGCCAATAAAGATGCACGTGTGGCGTTAAATCGTCTCATGGTTTCCCCTCCCAAGGAATGTAGATGAATTTTTCGACCTTCGGCTTCATAAAAACTCAACATTTGTTGAATTGTCAATCTAAAATTCAACGGTCATTGAAAATTGGAAAATTAGAGATTTACGAAGGACAATCGCCTGGGCTACAAAAGAATGGGTAATGAGGAGGGGTATGCATTGGTTAAAACCAAAGAAAACCGGCGAGTTAAGCGTAAAGACCGCATTCTTGATGCTGCTGAGGCACTCTTTGCCAAGCACGGGTTCGATGGCGTGTCCATGCGCATGGTCGCCGTGAAGGCGGAAGTGGACCTGGCGCTTGCGAGCTACCATTTCGGCAACAAGCGCGGCCTGTTTGATGCGATTCTGCTGCGCCGTGCCGGGGTTTTGAACCAGACCCGCCTCGAAGCGCTGGAAAAATGCTCGGTTGAGGCGGGCGATGCCGGGCCAACGGTTGAAGCCATCATCGATGCCTACCTGAAACCGCTTCTGGCCTTCGGCTATGAAGACGACGAAGGCTGGCAGCATTATTTTGAGCTTGTCGCCCAGGTCAACAACTCGCCCGAGTGGGGCGGTCAGCTGATGACCAAATATTTCGACCCGCTGGCCCGCAAGTTCATGGATGCGCTGAAGAAGGCATTGCCGGATTCGGAACCGCAGAACCTCTATTGGGCCTATCATTTCCTCTCCGGCGCGCTGACGCTGACGTTCGCGAACACCGGCCGGATCGACAAGCTCTCTGACGGGCTTGCCCGGTCCAAGGACATGGTGGGCGCTTATGAGCGCATGGTGCCCTTTATCACCGCCGGCTTCCTTGAAATCTGCACAAAGAAATAAACAGACATGTGATTTGAGCCAGGCGGGAATTCTTGCTAGGCGCGATGAGGATAGTTTCCATAGGGAGGGACCGATGAAACACGCCATTTCGTGCGCGGCATTGATTGTCGCGGGGGTATTGTCCGCAGGTGCGGTATCAGCCGAAGAAGCCACCTTTACCAAGGGGCCGCTAATCACACAGTACGGCCCTGTTGTTGCAGTGCCCGGGGCCACGGCGCTGCCTGCAGACAGCCACTTCAAAGTGGCCTTCGATGTGGTCGACAAGGGAGAAGAGGGCAAAGTGAGCCGCCGCCTTGAAAGCGCAGCGCGGTTTTTGAACATGCACGCAGCAGCGGGTGTGGACCCGAAGAATATAAAGCTGGCTGTGGTCATTCACGGGAAAGCCGTTTTCGATGTCACCAATGACGCCAAATATGGCGGCACCAACGCCAACGCCGACCTGATCAAGACCCTGATGGAACACGGTGTCACCTTCCATGTTTGCGGCCAGTCCGCGGCCTACCAGGGTGTGGAGAAAGAAGACCTGCTGCCGGGCGTGGAGATGGCGCTGTCGGCCATGACGGCGCATGCGCTGCTGCAGCAACAGGGCTATACAGAAAATCCGTAATTAAAACATTGATTTGCCTTCTTGCGAACAAGCGTCGCATCAGAAGGAAACGGGGACAACGTAATGATAAAAATCATGAAAGCCAGCGCATCTATTCTGGCTGTGGGGGCACTTTTAAGCGGCGCGGTCAGCGCGGACGACCTGACCATTGAACGCCTTGTTGGCAGCCCGAGCATTAGCGGGCCGAGCGTGCAGGGGCTTGAGATGTCGCCGGACGGCAAGCGCATCACCTTCCTGCGCGGCAAGGTCGAGAACCAGGCGCAGCTTGACCTTTGGCAGTATGACATTGAAACCGGCGAAGCGTCGCTGCTGGTCGATTCCGCCGCCCTGTTGGGCGGCAAGGAAGAAGAGCTGAGCGAAGAAGAGAAGGCGCGGCGCGAGCGGGACCGCAGCCTGACCGGCAAACGCGGGATCGTGAGCTACGACTGGAGCGCCGACAGTAAATCACTCCTTTTCCCGATTGCCGGGGACGTTTATGTGCTGCCGCTCGGCGGCGAGGTCAAGCGCCTCACTGACACGCCGCAGTTTGAAACCGATATCCAATTCAGCCCCAAGGGCCGCTATGTGTCCTTCATTCGTGACCGGGAATTGTATGCGGTGAATGTGTCAACAGGAGCTGAGACACAGCTCACATCTGGAGCCTCAGCTACAGTCGCCAACGGCATGGCTGAGTTTGTGGCGCAGGAAGAGCTGGGGCGATACACCGGCTATTGGTGGTCTCCTGACGAGACACGCGTGGCGTTCGAGCAGTTCGACGAAAGCGCTGTGCCAATCAAAGACCGCTATGAAGTGCAGCCTGATGGCAGCGTGATTACAACGCAGCAACGTTATCCTGAGGCAGGCAGCACAAATGTTGATGTTCGGCTGGGCATTGCATCCCTGGAAGATCAATCAGTCAATTGGATCGACCTGGGCGCAGATAAGGATATCTATTTGGCGCGTGTTGATTGGGTGCCGGATAGTACATCTGTTGTTGTTCAGCGCCTGAACCGGGCACAGAGCCAGCTGGATTTGCTTTGGGCATCTGCAGATGGGGCGAGCGTGGATGTTTTTCTTTCCGAGAAATCGGATGTCTGGATCAACCTGCATGACAGCCTTGACTTTGCAGCCGACGGATCTGTGATGGTCTGGGCCAGCGAGCGCAGCGGCTTCCGGCACCTTTACGCTTACGATCTGGAGGATGGCGGCGTTACGCCTCTTACCTCTGGTGCTTGGCCTGTGAGTGAGATCGAGCACATTGATGAAGCTACTGGCCTTGTCTATTTCACGGGCTATAAGGACAGCCCGCTGGAACAGCATCTTTATAGCGTGCCACTGAATGGCGGTGCGATTGCGCGCATCACCCGTGAAGCCGGCTGGCACCAGGTAACGGTGGGCGAGGGCGTGTTTGTCGACAAATTCTCAAGCCCCGACCAGCCGCCCCAGGTGATGGTGCGGAACCTTGGTGACGGTACGACGCGCTTCGCGATCCTTGAGAACAAGCTGGATGCCAACCATCCGTTCGGCGCTTATCTCGACAGTCGGGTGAAAACCACCTTCGGCACCATCAAGGCTGAGGACGGCACAGACCTTTACTATCGCATGTATCAGCCCGCGAGCATGGTAGAGGGGCGCAAGTATCCAGCCGTTCTGGCGCCGTACGGTGGCCCGCACGGCCAGAAAGTGCGTCATGACTGGCGGCTCGATTTCAACCATATTCTGGCACGCAATGGCTTTGTGGTGTTGGTGCTGGATAACCGCGGCATGTGGAACCGCGGCCTGAAGTTCGAGGGCCAGATCAAACATGCCATGGGCACGGTTGAGGTGGCGGACCAGGTGGCGGGTGCCACGTTCCTCAGGGGTCTTGATTATATCGACGGCGACAATATCGGGTTCTGGGGCTGGTCCTATGGCGGCTATATGACGCTGATGGCGCTCTTCCAGGCGCCGGATGTGTTCAAGGCTGGCGTCTCGGTCGCCCCCGTGACGGACTGGCGGCTTTACGACACGGCCTATACCGAACGCTATCTGGGGCACCCTGACGCGCCGGGGGATGTGTATGAAAACTCAAGCGTTTTCAAGTATATGGACGGCTTCAAGGGCAAGCTTCTGCTGATCCACGGCATGGCCGACGACAATGTCTTTTTCGACAATTCGGTGAAGCTGATGTCAGCGCTGCAGAATGCCGGGAAGCCTTTTGAACTGATGACCTACCCAGGCAAGAAGCATGGCATCAGGGGCGAGGCGACGCAGGCGCACCTCTATAACAAGGCGCTTGAATTCTTCTCGCGAACGCTGAAGGCGGATTGATGTAACGGAGAGGCCGGGGCGACCCGGCCTTTTTCTTAGCCGAAGCGCACCTTGGCTACGACGATCGAGAGCGCCAGCATCAGGGTGATGGCATTGGCGGCGATGATCGGGACATCGCCCAGCATCAGGCCGTATACGAGCCACATCAGGACGCCGAGCGACATAAGCCCGAACATGCCGAGGGAAATATCGCTGGTTGACCGGGTGCGCCACACGCGAAGCACTTGAGGAACAAAGGCAACGGTGGTCAGGCAGCCGGCCAGGAGGCCAATCATGGTCAAGTATGACAAGGTCAATTTCCAGTGTTGTGACGAAACGGTATCTCGGCCACATAACCTATGTTGATAACGCTGTCATATAAAAAACGCAGTCGAGATCGCTGAGAAACCTTTTTGCAAGCCGGAAAAGCGGTCGGGGGCCGGCTTTTTCACCGGGATCACGAAAAAGTGGACTCATTAGTCTTGTATTTATTTTATTCTGGACTATATAGTCCATTAAAGGCCTGACGCTGATACCGGTACCGTGAGACAGCACCGAACAAGCCAAGGCACATGGGAACGCCCGCCGGTAGCTGGAGACTGGACATTTCCTTCCCCTCCCCATCCGTGATCCACCCGCGCGGGCGTCAAATTCAAAAGGCCGGAACAGCATTGCTGCTCCGGCCTTCTTTTATTCCTTGGCTGGTATTCTTTGGCTGGCTTCGAAACTTTACGCCGCGCGGTCCATCTCGAACGCGTCTTCAGCGGCGTCTTCGCGGCCCGCGAGCGTGTCGTGAATGATTTCGATCATGCGCTTGAATTTCTCCACATGGATCATGTGGTCCGCGCCCGGCACGGCAATGAAACGGCCGTTCTTGAAGGAGTTAGCGACTTTCAGGTTGGCTTCAACCGGCACGAAATGGTCGTGCTCACCGGTGAAAATGGTGGCTTCAACGTCTGGCATCAGGCTGAGGTCGGTTTTGCCGTCCCTCAGGATCCTGAGCGTATTATGCTTGAACTGTTCCTTGATGCCAGTGTTGGCGTTCAGGAGCGCGTGACGGAGCTTGTCAGCGGTCAGGCGTGCAATACGGTTGGTTTCGCGCAGCTCCGGGTTGGTCATCAGGTTGGTGAAACCTTCTGCGAATTCACTGATGCGGTTCCATTCCAGTTGGAACAGCAAAAGGTTGAAGTCATACTCAAGCTCGCGCGGCAGCTCGGCCATGGCGGATGCCAGGATCAGCTTGTCGATGCCCAGGTATTTCTGCGCGTAGCGCATGGCAATAATGCTGCCATAGCTGCAACCCATCAGGTTGATCCGGTCGACGCCAATAGACTTGAGGGCGCTGTGGATCGCCCGGCAGATGAAATCAAAGCCATACGTGTGCGGCAGGATGCCGGTATCGCCATTGCCCGGGGTATCGACGGTAATGACCCAGGATTTTTCAGCGATTGCATTGCTGAGTTTTTCAACTTGCGTGATATTTTGAAAGGCACCACCGATAAAGACGAGGGGGACGTCTGTAAGTCCTTTGGAGTATTCCTTCATATGAACAGGAAAGCCTTCAAAGGAAAGGCGATGATACTGGTGATCAAAAGACAAACTATGTAATTTAGACACTATGTTGTTCCTCTAATAGAGTATTGAACGAAAACTTGTGCCTGATGAATCTTTATTTAGTTTTGTTTGCCCGATGTTCTGTCTGATGCCTAGTCAGCCATTGGGGCGCGGCTTACAGTGAATCATCTTAGGTTGCAAGGCCTGTTGCACGCGTATGTCGGCCACTTTGCAAAATTGTTGCATTTTTGCAGCAGATTTGACGTTTCTTCCGGTATTTTCTCTTCCAATCGTCGTGGAAATCGCTAGTGTGCCGACGAAAATTCAGCAGGATTTCTGTTTGCTCGGGAATTCGCTGACAATTTTATCAAAAATAGGCGCGAATCGCCGGAATAAGGGTTGGACAGACTTTATGTCGCTGACGCAGCAAATCGAAAAACGGCGGACTTTCGCGATTATCTCGCACCCTGACGCCGGTAAAACCACACTGACCGAAAAACTGCTGTTGTTCGGTGGTGCTATTCAGGCTGCCGGTGAAGTGAAGGCGCGCGGTGAACGCCGCCGCGCCCGGTCTGACTGGATGAAGGTGGAGCAGGAGCGCGGTATTTCCGTGGCGTCGTCCGTCATGACGTTCGATTACCTCGATCGCACCTTCAACCTTCTTGATACACCAGGTCACGAGGACTTCTCGGAGGACACCTACCGGACGCTTTCTGCCGTTGATAGCGCAGTGATGGTGCTTGATGCCGCCAAGGGTATCGAGACACAGACCCGCAAGCTCTTTGAAGTTTGCCGCCTGCGCGACATGCCCATCACCACCTTCATCAACAAGATGGACCGGGAAACCAAGGACCCGTTCGAGCTTTTGGACGAGGTCGAGCAAACACTTGCGCTTGATGTGGCGCCGGCAAGCTGGCCCATCGGCATGGGCCGGGATTTCAAGGGCTGTTACGACCTGATCCATGATCAGCTGATCCTGTTCGATCGCGGCAAGGGCGATAGCATTTCCGAAGGCATTAAATGCCAAGGGCTTGAAGATCCGAAGCTGGACGAACTGCTGCCTGATTATGCGGTTGAAGAGCTGCGGGCCGATGTTGAAATGGTGTGTGAGCTCTGCCCGCAGTTCAACCTGCAGGATTATCTTGAAGGCACGCTGACGCCTGTTTTCTTCGGGTCCGCCATCAACAACTTTGGTGTGCAGGAGCTGCTGGCAGGTCTGGCGGATTTCGCGCCCAAGCCGCGGGCTGGCAAGGCGCTTGAACGCCGTGTTGAGCCGGATGAGAGCAAGGTTTCGGCCTTTGTGTTCAAGATCCAGGCGAACATGGATCCGCGCCACCGCGATCGCATCGCCTTTGTGCGTGTGGTGTCGGGCCGCTTCAAGAAGGGTATCAAGATGAAGCATGTCCGCAGTGGCAAGACGCTGGCAATCCATAATGCCCAGCTGTTTCTGGCGCAGGACCGGGCGGTTGCTGAAGAAGCCTACCCGGGCGACATCATCGGCCTGCCGAACCATGGCAACCTGCGGATTGGCGACACGCTGACCGAAGGCGAGAATATCCGCTTCACCGGCATCCCGTCTTTCGCCCCGGAAATCCTGCAGAAGGTTCGCCCAGAAGACCCGATGAAAGCCAAACCCCTTGGCCGGGCGTTGGAGCAACTGGCGGAAGAGGGCGCGGCGCGCGTGTTCAAGCCCGCCCTTGGCAGTGACTGGGTTGTTGGTGTGGTTGGCCCGCTGCAGTTTGACGTGCTCGCAGACCGTATTCGCACCGAATATGAAGTGCCGTGCCGCTTTGAAGCCACCAGCCTGATGACCGCCGAGTGGGTTGAGGGTGACCCGCGCGAGATCAAGAAGTTCTCCGACCAGAACCGCGCATCCATGGCGGTTGATCACGCTGGCGCCCCGGTTTACCTGGCGCGCAACAACTGGCACCTGGACAAGGCGAAGGATGATTTCCCGTCTCTCAAGTTCCTGAAAACGAAGGAAGAAGTCTACTAGGGCTTTCTTCGCTCGTCGCTGAAATTGACAAGGCCCCTTTGACATCGGTCAAGGTGGGCCTTGTCGCTTATTTGCAGTATAGTTCCTGTGTGACACATCGCCGTCAGGGGAGGCAATATGGGGCAGGAACTGGAAACCAGTGAGTTTCGCGACGAAGACTATGAAGAGTTTGGCCGCAGGCTGAAAACAGAAACAGACCTGGTGGAGGGATGGGAGCGCAACGATGCCCTGTCGGACGGGCCGCCCACAGCAGGGTTTGAACTTGAAGCCTGGCTGGTTGGCAGCGACATGCGCCCCGTGCCGAGGAATGATGCCTTTATCAAGGCGCTCAATAGCCCGCTGGTGGTGCCTGAGCTTTCCTGCTTCAACGTGGAATTTAATGGCGACCCGGCGGAACTGACAGGGCGCGGCCTTTCCAAGCTGCATTCGAATCTCGCCGACCTGTGGGAACAAGCAAGCCACAAGGCGCAGGAGATGGACCTCAAGCTGGCCATGATTGGCATATTGCCCACCGTGCGGGACAGTGACCTGTGCACGGAAAACATGTCGGCGTCGGAACGCTACAAGGCGTTGAATGAACAGGTGTTTCGTATGCGCAAGGGCAAGCCGATCAAGCTTGACATCGAAGGGCGTGAGCATCTCGAAAGCGTGCACCATGACGTGATGCTGGAAGCTGGCGCGACATCCTTCCAGGTCCACCTCAAAATCCCAAAGGGCAGGGGCGTGGATTATTACAATGCCTCCAAGCTGGTTTCCGCGCCTTTGATTGCTGCGTCGGCCAACAGCCCCTACCTGTTTGGCAAAGACTTGTGGGCGGAAAGCCGGATACCGCTCTTTGAGCAGGCGGTATCGGTTGGTGATTGGGACTATGCGGAACGCGTCACCTTCGGGGTGCGCTTTATTGAAGACAGCCTGTCGGAGGTGTTCCTGGCGAACCGCCAGCGCTATCCGATCCTGTTGCCGCATGTGACTGGCAGGCCCGCCGAAAAACTGGATCATTTCCGGCTTCAGAACGGCACCATCTGGCGCTGGAACAGGCCCCTTGTGGGCTGGGACGAAGACGGCACGCCGCACCTTCGGCTGGAGCAGCGCGTGGTGCCCGCGGGCCCGACCATTTCGGATTCGATCGCCAATTCGGCCTTCTATTATGGCCTCGTGACATATCTGGCGAGTGATGAGACCCGGCCGCACAAACGCGCGCAGTTTTTCACCACGCGGGATAATTTCTATGCCGCAGCCAAGGACGGGCTGGATGCCACCATCCGCTGGGACCATAAAGACGGCAAGCCGATGCGCGGGTTGATCCTGGATACCTTCCTGCCGATGGCAGAGAAGGGGCTTGAGGCGCTGAAGATTGATCCGGCGGATATCAGCCGCTACCTGGGGATCATCAGGGCGCGGGTTGAAAGTGGACAGAATGGCACCGCGTGGCAGCGGGCCTATGTGAAGGCCCACAACGCCAGCATGGCGGAGATGCTGGAAGCCTATATGGCGCGCCAGCAAACCGATACGCCGGTCCATGAATGGCCAATCTGACCATGCTTCGAACCTTTGACCATATCCCGCCCGGCCTGCTGGAGTGCAAGGTGCAGGAGCTTCAAGGCCTCTTGGGCGGACCGTCGCTGTTGTACCTTGATGGCGTACGCAAACCCGCGTTGTTCGTGACCGTGCTGCAGCACGGCAATGAGCCAACGGGGTTTGAGGCTGTGCAGGAAATCCTGCGCCGATACGCGGGAGGGCCTTTGCCGCGCGCCATGTGGCTGTTCATCGGCAATGTTTCGGCGGCAAGCGAGGGCAAGCGCGTGATTGACGGCCAGCCGGACTATAACCGGGCCTGGCCGGGAACGGAGTTGTCGCCTTGCGATGAGACGGCCATGATGGCCGAGGTGGTGGCGAAAGTGACCGCTGAGCCGCTGTTTGCCAGCATTGATCTTCACAACAACACCGGCTGTAACCCGCACTATGGCTGCGTGAATGTGCTGGAGACCGGCTATCTGCAGCTTGCTGCGCTGTTTGCGCGGACGGTGGTCTATTTCACGCGGCCTCTCGGGGTTCAGTCAGGTGCGATGGCGCGGCATGTGCCTTCTGTAACGCTGGAGTGCGGGCAGGCGGGTGAAAAGGCCGCGCTCTCGCACGCCATAGATTATCTGGATGCCTGCCTGCACCTGCACCATATCCCGGAACAGCCGGTTTCGCCCCATGACGTGCACTTGCTGCAGACCCAGGCAACAGTGAAGGTGCTGCCCGGTGTGGACTTCGGTTTCGGTGAGGCAGCTGAAACCCGGGCGGATGTGCGCTTCAGGCCGGACCTGGACCATTTCAATTTTGGCCTGCTGAAAGCAGGGCAAATGGTGGCTGAGCTCGGCGAGGTCGCTGGTGTGCCTGTGGTCGCGACCGATAATCAGGGGACTGACATCACTGACAGTCTTTTTGAGGTCAGGGATGGCCGGTTGCTCGCCAGGCAGACCCTTATTCCCTCCATGGCGACATCAAATGTCGATGTGGTTCGGCAAGACTGCCTGTTCTATGTTATGGAAGAAATTGCGCTGGGCAATTAGCCTGGCGCGAGGGACCAACCTGAACAGGGGGAGACGATATGTCTGATGCCGAAGGTGTCATAACCGGTGTGGGCGGGATTTTCTTCAAATGCAGCGACCGGGACAAGCTTGTGTCCTGGTACCAGGAAAAACTGGGCTTTCCCTTCGACGGTGCGGGCGCGTCCTTTGTATTCAGGGAAGACGATGACCCGGAAAAATTGGGCTATTTCGTCTGGGGGCCATTCAAGCGGGAAAGCGAATATTTTCGCCCGTCGGGCAAGGAATTCATGATCAACCTGCGGGTTCGCGGCATTGAGAAGCTGCTGGAGCGGCTCAAGAAAATGGGGGTCGAGCAGATTGGCGAAATCGAAGAGTTCGAATACGGCAAGTTTGCCTGGATCATGGACCCGGAGGGGACCAAGATTGAGCTGTGGGAGCAACTGGGCGATCCGCCTTTAACGGATGAATGATTTGAGAAGGCGGCAACCGGCCTTCGGGGCTGACCAATAGGGGGATTAAGGTGAAAAAGATTATTCTGCGGGGCGCGGGGCTAATTGCCGCGCTGTTGGTACTGTTCGTTCTGTGGCCGGCCAAGATTGATCCGGTTGCCTATATGCCAGCCGAAGCGCCGGGCTTCACGGGGGCTTATGCGCCCAATGAGCTGCTTCTGGGGGCAGAAACAATCCCGCTGCAGTTCAGCCAGGGGCCTGAGGATGTGGCCGTGGACACTGAGGGCCGCATCTACGGCGGCCTGCATGACGGGCGCATCGTGCGTATCCTGATGGACGGCACCCAGGAAGTGTTTGCGACCATTGAGGGTGGCAGGCCGCTCGGCCTGCATTTTGACGCTGCAGGCAACCTCATCGTGGCAGACGCCTGGAAGGGGCTGCTGTCCTTTGACACTGCAGGCGCGATGACGGTCCTGAGCACGGAAGAGGGCGGGGTGCCCTTCGCGTTCGCTGATGACCTTGATATCGCAAGCGACGGCAAGATCTATTTCTCTGACGCCAGCCACACATACAGCCAGCCGGAATACCGCCTGGACCTTCTGGAAGCGCGTGGCAACGGCAGGCTTCTGGTGTTTGACCCGGCGACGGGTGAAACGCGGAAGCTTCTGGGTGACCTCTATTTCGCCAACGGCATTGCCCTGTCGCAGAATGAGGATTTTGTCCTGGTGAATGAAACCGGCCGTTACCGTGTGACACGCTATTGGCTTAAGGGCGAAAAGGTCGGAACGTCTGATATTTTCATCGAAAACCTGCCGGGTTTCCCGGACGGCATTTCCGCGAACCGCAAGGGCACCTTCTGGCTGGCCATTCCGTCTCCACGCAATCCGATGATGGATAACCTGCACCCGAAGCCATGGGCCAAGTCGCTGGTGTCGAAGCTGCCAACCTCAATGCAGCCTTCAGCCATTCATATGGGCATGGTCATCGCGCTGGATGAAAAAGGCAATGTCATCAAAACATTACAAGATACTGCAGGCACCAACGTTTATATGATCACGTCAGCCGAACAGGTGGGCGATATGCTGTATCTGGGCAGTTTGGAAGCGCCGCAGGTAGGGCGTATCAGGGTGGGGGACTAGGTCCCCCAGTTCACGTTCCAACCCCGGGCGGCGGGGCCGTGCCGAAGCTTTGCACCAAGGAACCTGCCACCAGGTTCCAGCCGTCCACCAGCACGAAAAAGATCAGCTTGAACGGCATGGCGATCATCACCGGCGGCAGCATCATCATGCCCATGGACATGAGGATCGATGCCACAACCATGTCGATCACGACAAAAGGCACGTACAAGAGGAAGCCGATCTCGAAGGCGCGGCGAAGCTCGGAAATCATGAAGGCCGGCACCAGCACCGTCAGCGTGATCTCATCCCGGGTCTCAACTGGGCCTTGCGGCGACAGGTTCATGAACAGCTCAAGGTCCTTTTCACGCACCTGAGACATCATGAAATTCCGCATGGGCACGGAAGCGCGGTTGAAGGCCTCCTGTTCGTCGATCTCTTCGTTCACCAGCGGCTGGATGCCTTGCTCCCAGGCGGCTGTAAGCGTGGGCGCCATGACATAGCCGGTCAGGAAAAGGGCCAGTGAAATCAACACGATGTTCGGCGGAGTTTGCTGCGTGCCCATCGCGCTTCTGAGCAGCGAGAAGACAATCACCATGCGGGTGAAGCTGGTCATCATGATCAGGATGCTTGGCGCCAGACTGAGAACCGACAGCATCAGGATCATCTGAACCACGCGGCCGCTCAGCGAGCCGGACTCGCCAAGGTCAAGGTTCAGTGATTGCGCCTCGGCAGGGGCTGCTGTCATCAAGACCGTGGCGAAAGCCAGCGGCAGCAGAAACAGGAAGCTGTGGATGATCAGCTTGCGGTGAAACTTAAAGCTCTTCACGTTGGGTTTCCTCTGCTAGCGCCTGTTCGAACTTTGAGGGTGCCTTGGTGCCTTCCGGGCCGTCAAGCAGCGTAACGCCGTGCTGGCCGGTGCCAAGAAGATAGTCCCGCCCGCGCCAGTTCACAACAACCAACCGGTTGCGAGCATCAAGCATCTGGCTGTCGATAACCGTGATCTCTCGCTTCTTGCCAACCATACGTGGCTGGCCGGGGATCAGGCCGAAGCGTTTCACCGCCCAGGCCGCCAGCCCAAGAAGGCCCAGCATGACAAAAAGTATCGAAAAAGCGCTCAGGGCTTCACTGGTCATTGATTGTTATCTTCCCCGTCTACGGCGCGATTGGCGTCTTCTGCCGACATTGGCTGCAGAAGCTCGGTGGTCTCCACCGTATCTGTGTCATGCTCGCGGGCTTCTGTCATGACTTTATTTTCCGCATAAACCCGCTCGAGGATCAGCGACACGGCGTGCAGGGCCTCAAGCGGGATCGGGCTTTCGACTTCGAACGCGTCCAGAAGCTCTGTCAGGTCTTTGTCCTGGCGAACTTTGACGCCTTCGGCGAAGGCGATGTCCAGAATTTTTTCAGCATTATAGCCGTGCCCTTTTGCGGTAATCCGGGGCGTTGCGCTTTCGCTATCCCTTTTTACTGCAACGGCTTTTGTGTCGGGCACCGGCTTGGGTGCATCTGTCGGCTTTTGGTCTGACATGGCGATATTGAGCGACAATTCGGCCCAAATTGCAAGCGCTTGCGGATGCGGTGTTAGAAAAATATCACGTGTTTGCAACTTGTTAACCGGTTCTGGTGCATGTTATGGTACGTTTGAATAGAAGACGCACGCAAACAGAGACTGTTGGAAGCATGGATTTAACCAATATTCCCCTGATGGCTGCCCTGAAAAGCCGGATGAAATGGCTCAATGCCAATCAGACCGTGATCAGTGAAAATATCGGCCACGCCGATACCCCTGGCTATAAGGCCAAGGAGCTGGACGGTCAGAATTTTTCCGGTCTTGTTGAAAACCTTGTGTCCGACAGGCCGCAAGGCACGCAAATGCGCACCAAGGACGCCCGCCACATGGATACAAGCGGATCGTCTTCGGTTTCCCTTCGCACGCGTGAGGCCAAGGATGGCGAGGAAACGCCAACCGGCAACTCCGTTGTGCTTGAGGAAGAAATGATGAAATTGGCTGACAACCAGATGAAATACGGCATGGTTGTCAATCTCTACAAAAAGAATATCGGGCTGTTGAATATTGCCCTAGGCAAGGGTGGCGGGCGCTAGAACAGCGTCATGACCCGCTTGAACCAGTGTAAAGGAACAAGCGATGGATCTCGAAAAGGCAATGATGGCATCGGCAGCGGGCTTGCGGGCGCAGTCTGTGCGGATGCGCGTGATCTCCGAAAACATTGCCAACCAGAATTCGGTTGCGAGCGAGCCGGGCGCTGACCCGTATCGTCGGAAAATTATCACGTTTCAGACCGAACTTGATCGCGCGTCGGGCGTTGAACTGGTGAAGCCGGGCAAGGTGGAATTCGACCAGAAGGATTTCGGCAAGAAATACGATCCGGGCAACCCGGCCGCCGACGAAGCTGGCTATATCAAGACATCAAATGTCAACGGTTTGATCGAAATGATGGATATGCGTCAGGCACAACGGACTTATCAGTCAAACATCAACGCGCTTGAAGCCAGCCGCAGGATGGCCACCATGACGCTTGATCTTTTGCGCTAGGGGATAGGCCATGAACATCAAACAGCTTGATGCCGTAAACGCCTATTCACAGGCCACCAAGAAAATGCAGGAAACCGGCCTCGGTTCTCGCGACGGCTTGGACGGCACCAAATCCAACAGTGCTTTCTCTGCCTTGGTCAATGACGCGGTTGGAGATGTGACTCAGGCGACCTCCCACATGGAACTGACGTCTGCCAAGGCCTTGGTCAACGAAGCCGATATGGTGGATGTTGTGACTGCCGTGTCGAATGCGGAAATGGTGGTGAACACTGTTGTGACCGTGCGCGACAAGGTGATCGCCGCCTATAACGATATCCTGAAGATGCCAATCTAAGCATGCCGGGTGGGGGCGAGTAGTTTATGGAAAGTGGTGACGTCATTGAAGTGGCGCGGGACGCGCTGATGACCCTCTTGTTGACGGCGGGGCCGATCCTTGCTGTTGGTCTGGGGGTCGGGTTGACTATTGCTTTCATTCAGGCGCTGACGCAGCTTCAGGAAATGACCCTGACATTCGTTCCCAAAATTCTCGCCGTTTTTGCGGTTCTGTTGCTTGCCATGCCTTATATGGGACAGAATATGTCTGCACTGATGCTGCGCATTTCGGAGCGCATCATCTCAGGTGGCTAATCCATGCTGGGGGAAGTCCTTCCAGCTGAAGCTTTCGGTTTTTTGCTCGTTGCAACACGCCTCATTGCGCTTGTGCTGATGATGCCGGTCCTGGGTGACCAGTCGGTGCCTGGACGTATCCGCGCGACCATGGGCTTTGTCATTGCGCTCGTCATCTATATGGGGGTGCGGTCGAACCTGCCGCCCATGCCGGATAATGTGATCATCCTGACCGCTCTGCTGGTCCGCGAAGCCATGATCGGCGTCGTGCTGGGCCTGACAACCAGGATCATGCTGGCAGCAACCCATGTGGCTGGTACTGTTATCGCCTTTCTGACAGGGCTTGCGGCGGCGCAATCGTTCGATCCCAGCCAGGGTAGCCAGGGCGTGCTTGTCGGCTCCTTCCTGACACTCGTGGCGATCACGCTGATCGTGGTGACAGACCTGCACCACCTGATGATCCTTGGTATGGCGCACAGCTATCTGAAGTTTCCCGTGGCCCTTGGCCTGCCATATACTGATTTCGCCATGGTGATTGTTGAATATACATCCAGTGCCTTTTTGCTGGGGTTTCATATCGCGGCACCTTTCGTTGCCTACAGCATCATCTACAATTCGGGCCTGGGCCTGATTTCACGGATGATCCCGGCCTTTCAGGTGTTTTTCATTGGCATGCCGATCAACCTGTTCATGGGCTTCACCTTGTTGATGATTTTGATGGGATCGATGATGGCCCTGTTCATGGAGCGATTTGAAGAACTGCTTGTGAGCTTTCTGGGATAGAGAATGGCAGAGGAAGACGACAGCCAGAAAACCGAGGAACCCACCCCCAAACGCTTGCGCGAGGCGGAGGAAAAAGGCGACGTGGCTCAAAGCCAGGAAGTCAAAACTTTCTTCATGCTTGCGATTGCCGCGCTTGTTATTGGCGCCGGCGGCGGGTTCATTGGCTCAAGGGTATCGGATACCCTGTTTGTTCACCTATCGACCCTCCATTTGATGGACACCGACCAGGTGGGTGCCATGCAAAGCCTGATGCCCACAGTCTGGCGGGTTTTCCTGGTGCTCTTGTTGCCATTCGGAGCGCTGGTGTTTGCTGCAATCGCCAGTAATATGATGCAGCACAAGACGACTATCTCTTTTGAGAAGCTCAAGCCGAGCTTCAAAAAGCTCAGTCCTGCATCGAACGCCAAGAAATGGGCACCAGACAAGCTCGGCATCGAAGCCTTCAAGCTGATCGCCAAGCTGGTCGCCGTTTCCGCGGTGATCTTTATCATTGTCTACCCGGAACGCGGGCGGATGGACACACTGATGTTGTTGCCAGTCATTGATGTGCTTGCCCTCATTCATACCATGGTAGTCAAGCTGTTGATCGGCGTGCTGATCGTTATGGCTGTGGTTGCGGCGATCGACTTCTCCTATCAAAGCTACCAGCATATCAAGAAGCTGCGGATGACCAAGCAACAGGTCAAGGATGAGCACAAGCAGACGGACGGCGACCCGAAGGTCAAGGGTAGGCTGCGGTCGATCCGGATGGAGCGCGCACGCCAACGCATGATGGCATCTGTGCCTGACGCGGATGTGGTGATCACCAACCCGACCCACTATGCTGTTGCCCTTGAATACAAGCATGGCACCATGGACGTGCCCATGGTGGTCGCCAAGGGTGTGGAAGGTGTTGCGCTCAAGATCCGGGAGGTCGCGACCGAGCACGGCGTGCCGATCGTGGAAAATCCGCCGTTGGCTCGTGCCCTTTATGCATCCGTGGAGATCGATGAAGAAGTGCCGCCAGATCACTATAAGGCCGTGGCGGAAGTCATCAGTTATATCATGAAGCTTAAACGGGCAGGATTTAAACCGGCACGTTAACGGGCTTGCCATTGCGGCGCGAGGGTGGCTACTCTCGGGCCAAGTGGGTGAACAGGGACCAAAGGGGTAGGCATTTATGGAAAGCCGGTTGCCAAGACCGTTTCAGGAAGCGCTGCATCAAAGCGAGGCCAAATCGGGCGTCAAACTCCTGACCGTTGCGCTTGCGGGGCTTATCGGCACCATTGGCATTGCGGCCCTGGTTGCGGTGACTTGGGGGGCGGCGATTGCGTCTGTCCTCGGCGGTATCCTTCTCATTGCGACTGCCCTCACGCTTCTTCGGGCGCTAGGTGGGCTTCAGCAACCTGTCGAGCAAGTGGAATTCGCTGACAGGGAACTTGTACAGACGCTGGTGTCACTTGATCGCCGGGCCGTTGCCCTGACTGATTTTCACGGCGAAATTGCAGCATCAAACGCCGCTTTCGACAGACTGGCCAAGGGGCGCGTGCGGTCCATGGCGGACCTTCTCCACGGTGACGCGGTCAAGGAGGCTTTTGGCAAGACGATGGCGCTCGCGGCCCAGACGGGGCAGTCACGCGGCGTGTTTGCCTGCGACCGGGCGAATGCTGAAAAGCTGCAACTGATTGCGCGGCGCACGGGGTATCACATCCTTTGGCGGGTTTCCCGGGTAGGAGACCGCGAGCGGCTTGACCATGAACGCAAGATGATTGGCGATTGGGGTGCGCCGCTTTTCGAGCGGCTCGGGTGCGGTGTGCTGCTTGAAGATGCCACGGGCAAAATCCACTATATCAACGATACCCTGAGGGAATGGATGGGGCTGGGCCCCGGCGAAATGCCGCTCAAGATCCAGCTCAAGGCGGGCGAGACCCAGCTTCTTATCGGCAAGAAACAGCGTATGGATGTGGATGTAGTGGATATGCCGCTCGCCTCTCGCGAGGAAGACCGCAATCTGGGGCGTTACCGCTTCCTGCGCAAGCTGGACCAGATGCGCGGCCGCCTGGTGCCGGAAGATCGGGAGTTCCTGATCGACCCCATTTTTGATGCGGCGCCAATCGCTGTGGCGGTTGTGGCGCGCGATGGGGCGATCAAGGAATATAATCAGCCGCTGAAGCGTCATCCCGCCGGTCAATCCATTACGGTGGGTTCCAGTGTGCTTGATCTGGTGAAGGAAGACGACCGGGCCGAACTGATGGAGCTGATCGGTTTCGCCCATGACGGTAAGCCAGCCTCGACGCCGCTTGATGTGGTTTATGACGGCCAGCCCGAACGGGTGGGCCAGATATATTCGTCCGCTATTTCGCGCGGGAATGAAACCTACGCGATCCTTTATCTCATTGATACGACGCAGGAAAAAAGCTTGGAGCGCCAGTTCGTCCAGGCCCAGAAGATGCAGGCTGTCGGCCAGCTGGCAGGTGGGGTCGCGCACGATTTCAACAACCTGCTGACCGCTATCATTGGCTTCTGCGACCTCTTGCTGGTGCGTCATGACGCTGGTGACCAGTCCTTCTCTGATATTATCCAGATCAAGCAGAACGCCAACCGCGCCGCAAACCTTGTGCGTCAGCTCCTGGCCTTCTCGCGCCAGCAGACGCTCAGGCCGAAGGTCCTGATGATGACCGATGTGCTGGCAGAGCTCTCGAACCTCATCCGGCGGCTGATCGGCGAGAATATCGAACTGAAGGTGGTGCATGGCCGTGACCTGCAGCCGGTGAAGGTGGACCAGGGCCAGTTGGAGCAGGTGATCATCAACCTGGCGGTGAACGCGCGCGACGCCATGCCGGGTGGCGGCAAGCTTGAGATCAAGACCAGCATGATCGGCCCCGATGATCCGCTGATTGAGCGCTATGACGTAGTGGTGCCGGACGATTATGTTCTGGTGGAGGTGATCGACAGCGGTACCGGTATCGCGCCAGAGAATATGTCGAAAATTTTTGAGCCCTTCTTCACGACCAAGGAAGTGGGGCAGGGCACGGGGCTTGGCCTCGCCACCGTTTACGGCATCGTCAAACAGACGGGCGGCTTTGTGTTCGTCGAGTCTGAGCTCGGCCACGGCACGCGCTTCCTCCTGTTCTTCAAGGCGCACGCTGCCGAAGCCGAAGTGGAAAGCGCTGCCCAGAAACCAGAAGCGCCAGCGCGGGACCTTACGGGCAAGGGCACCATCCTGATTGTAGAGGACGAAGACCCGGTGCGCATGTTCGCCTCAAGGGCGCTCGCCAACAAGGGCTACAAGGTGCTTGAAGCCGCATCCGGTGAGGCAGGGCTTGAAATCCTGCATACCAACCCCGAACCCATCGACTTGCTGATCTCGGACGTGATCATGCCAACGATGGACGGCCCGACGCTTGTGAAGGAAGCGCGGAAAACCATGCCGAACCTGCCGGTGATTTTCGTCTCCGGCTACGCTGAGGACGTCTTCCGCCAGAACCTCGAGGCTGAGGAGTTCCTGTTCCTGCCGAAACCCTTCTCGCTGAAGGACCTGGCGGGGCAGGTGAAGTCTATCCTGGGATAGGGACGCCTTAAAGGGCACGCGATAGAGAAAAGGGCACACGGAGGGCACACTCGATGTGCCCTTTGTCTTTTTGGGGCTTCCCAACCCGCGGTTCCGGTAGGAAACAGGCCGTGAGAACAAAAGGAGAATATTTGTTCTTGCACCATGAGAACAAAATGGGTACAAGAGGGCAAGCGCAGGGGATTCAAATCATCCGTTGCAAGCACTATCAGCCTGTGGAATAAGGGAGCCCGATCATGGCAACAGCGGAACTACAGTTGGTAAAGGGAAACTCCATGGATAAGACAAAAGCGCTCGAAGCAGCGCTTGGCCAAATCGACCGGGCCTTTGGTAAAGGCTCTGTTATGAAACTGGGGCAGCGGGAATCGGGGATCGAGATCGACACCATCTCAACCGGCTCGCTCAATCTCGACATCGCGCTCGGGATCGGCGGCTTCCCCAAAGGCCGTATCATCGAAATCTATGGTCCGGAAAGCTCCGGTAAGACCACGCTTGCGCTGCACGCCGTTGCCGAAGCCCAGAAAAAGGGCGGCATCGCCGCCTTCGTGGACGCCGAGCATGCGCTTGACCCCGTTTATGCCCGCAAACTGGGCGTGGACGTGAATGAGCTCTTGGTATCCCAGCCCGACACCGGTGAGCAGGCGCTTGAGATCGCCGACACGCTGGTGCGCTCAGGTGCCGTGGATATCCTTGTGGTCGATTCTGTCGCGGCACTCACGCCGCGCGCCGAACTTGAAGGCGAGATGGGCGATAGCCACGTGGGCCTGCAGGCCCGCCTGATGAGCCAGGCGCTTCGGAAGCTGACGGCCTCCATCTCCAAATCCAACACCATCGTGATCTTCATCAACCAGATCCGGATGAAAATCGGCGTCATGTACGGCAGCCCGGAAACCACCACCGGCGGTAACGCGCTGAAGTTCTATGCGTCTGTTCGCCTGGACATCCGCCGCGTGGGTGCGATCAAGGAAAAAGACGAGATCGTCGGCAACGCGACCCGGGTGAAGGTTGTGAAGAACAAGCTGGCGCCTCCGTTCAAGCAGGTCGAGTTTGACATCATGTACGGCGAAGGCGTTTCCAAGATGGGCGAAATCATTGACCTGGGCGTCAAGGCAGGAGTGGTTGAAAAGTCCGGCAGCTGGTACAGCTACGCTAGCCAGCGCATCGGGCAGGGCCGTGAAAACGCCAAGCGTTTCCTTTTGGAGAACACTGACATCTCGAACGAGATCGAGCAGCTGATCCGCAAGAACGCGGGCCTGGTTAACGAAGCCATGCTGGTTGACCCGAAGGCAGAGGATGACGCTGGCGACGAATAAGCCTTTGATTGTCAGTGCGGACAAGTGAATAAACACCGAAAGCGGCTCCCTGTGGGCCGCTTTTTCTTTTGTGCCACAATCGGTTAGCGGATCGGTTGGCTTTAATGAAAAGTTAGCCTTTTGGCGATACCTTGTTGCAATCGCAACAGATGGGGTTCTGGTCTGCGGGGTGGGTACGGTGATACGGGTTTTATGTCTTTTGGTGCTGTGGGCGTCCGGACTTCCGGGCGCGCTTTCTGCCGACAAGCCGGTCATTCACTGGCTGAACCCTGATTTCCCGCCCGTGTTCATCACATCCGGCCCGCAAGCGGGCCACGGCTATGGCGATGAGATCATCCGTTATATCGAAGACCGTCTGCCTGAATACCAGCATGTTCCCGCGTCTGCGAACCTGACCCGCATATATGCCCAGATGAAAACCCAGGACAGTGTCTGCAGCGCTGCGCTGTTTGAAACGCCGGAGCGTGCAGCTTTCGCCACTTTCAGCCGTGATGTCTATCACGTCATGACCAACCGGGTTGTGGTGATGAAAGACAAAGCCGAGCTTTTCACGCCCTATCTGAACAAGGACGGCAGGATAGACGTCTTTCGCCTCGTGCGGGCAAGCCATCTTGCGCTCGGCGTGGTACCAGACCGCTTCTACAGCTCCTTGATCAACGATACTCTCAATGACTTGGGGCAGCCCGACCATATGGTGATCATACCGTTTGACCGGTACGGTGCGCTCCTTAGCCATGGGCGGATCGACTATACTTTCGGTTTTCCGGCCGAAGCGCATCACCTGTTCCGCAAGCTTGGCAAGGCAGGGGGCTTTACGGCTTTCCCGATCGCAGGCGAGGCCAGCGTTCAGTCCGGCGGCTTCAGCTGCAGCGATAAACCCGTTGGCCGTGCGGTGATTGCCCGCATCAACGAACTCATCGCCACTGAGGATTTGAGCACTGTTTACGACAGTTTCTACGAACAGTGGCTCGACGCCCGCTCGCTCAACGACTACCGGAAAATCCGGGCGTCGATGCGCAAGTAAACATCGCATTGACACTGCTCCAACGATTGGCTGAAGGCTGCAGGCGTTCTTCCCCTCAATAAATGCCGGTTTCATACGCGTCCAAAGCTTGCCTTGCCCCCATTGTCCGGCTAAAACGGCGGTAAGAACCGGTGCCGCGTTTTGGGCCTAACCCATGGCGGTACTTGCATTTTGTTTTCGAGGACTGAGGCCAATTCCATGACCGCACCAATCACCGGCGCCAACGACATCCGCAAGGCGTTTCTGGATTACTTCAAGGGGCAGGGCCACGAGGTGGTGCCGTCGGCTCCCCTTGTGCCGCATAACGACCCGACGCTGATGTTTGTCAACGCGGGTATGGTGCCGTTCAAGAATGTGTTCACAGGCGCGGAGCAGCGCGACTATAACCGTGCGGCCAGTTCCCAGAAATGCGTGCGTGCGGGCGGCAAGCACAATGACCTCGACAATGTTGGCTACACTGCCCGCCACCACACCTTCTTCGAGATGCTTGGGAACTTCTCCTTCGGCGACTATTTCAAGGAAGACGCCATCCAGCATGCCTGGAACCTGATCACGAAGGAATATGGCCTCAACAAGGACAAGCTGACCGTCACCGTATACCACGAAGACGACGAAGCGTTTGACCTGTGGAAGAAGATCGCGATGCTGCCAGAGGAACGCATCATCCGTATCGCCACCTCCGATAACTTCTGGTCCATGGGCGACACCGGCCCGTGCGGTCCGTGTTCTGAGATTTTCTACGACCATGGCGACCACATCTGGGGCGGCCCTCCAGGCACGCCGGAAGAGGACGGCGACCGGTTCGTCGAAATCTGGAACCTCGTGTTTATGCAGTATGAGCAGTTGGCCTCAGGCGAGCGCATCAACCTGCCGAAGCCGTCGATCGACACCGGCATGGGGCTGGAGCGTATCTCCGCCGTGATGCAGGGCACCCACGACAACTATGAAATCGATACTTTCAAGGCCATCATCGCCGCGTCTGTGAACGCCACCGGGGCCGCTGAGAATGACAAAACCCGTGCTTCACACCGCGTGATCGCAGACCACCTTCGTGCCTGCAGCTTCCTTATTGCGGACGGCGTGCTGCCGTCCAACGAGGGCCGAGGCTATGTGCTGCGCCGCATCATGCGCCGGGCCATGCGCCACGCCCACATGCTGGGCGCCAAGGACCTGGTGATGCACCAGCTTGCACCAACGCTGGTGCGTGAAATGGGGCAGGCCTACCAAGAGCTTGGTCGCGCCGAGCGCCTGATCGAGGAAACCCTGAAGCTCGAGGAAGGCCGTTTCCGCCAGATGCTGGATAAGGGCCTGAAGCTTCTTGATGACGAGCTGAGCAAAATCGGTGACGGCACTGAGCTTCCGGGCGACGTGGCGTTCAAACTGTATGACACCTACGGTTTCCCGCTTGACCTGACGCAGGATGCGCTCAGGGCCCAGGACCGCACAGTGGATGTGGACGGCTTCAACGCCGCCATGGAAGAACAGCGCGCCAAGGCCCGGGCCGCCTGGGCTGGCTCGGGTGACGCGGCAACAGAGAAAGTCTGGTTCGACATCAATGACGAGTTTGGCGCGACCGAATTCGTCGGCTATTCGACCGAACAGGCCGAAGGCAAGGTCGTTGCGCTCGTCAAGGACGGCGCGCGCGTGGACGCGGCGGGTGAGGGCGATGAAGTGATGGTTATCACCAACCAAACGCCTTTCTACGGCGAAAGCGGCGGCCAGATGGGCGATACCGGCACATTGAAGACCGACGATGCGGACATCACCGTGACAGACACGCTGAAGATGGTGGGTGCGCTGCATGTGCACAAGTCGACTGTCGCCAAAGGCAGCCTGAAGGTTGGCGATACGGTTGAGATGTATGTCGACGGGGTACGCCGCTCCAAACTGCGGGCCAACCACTCGGCCACCCACGTGCTGCATGAGGTGCTGCGCCGGGAATTGGGCGAGCATGTGACGCAGAAGGGTTCCCTTGTGGCGCCAGACCGCCTGCGCTTCGATATTTCCCACCCCAAGGCGATGACG
>JBNKYQ010000007.1:0-27197 GCA_050300975.1 Kordiimonas sp. | reverse complement strand
GCGCAAGAGACTGGGTCCTGTGCGCTTCCTCTGTTTGCTTGCGGTACTCTTCGAAGAACTGGTCCAATTCCGCCTTCAGTTCTGGCGCGGCGGTCGGCATCACCTCAAAGAGGCCCTCGGCGTCCCAGCCGATTTCGCGCTCGTCAAAGCCCTGCACCGGAATGCCGCCGGCCAACTTGCCGATGCGGAAGCCCAGTTGGAAATTCTCGTTACTGCCAAGCTCATACTTGCCGTCCAGATAGTCCTGGTACCAGCCTTGCCATTTCTCATCGTCCGCGGGTGAGTATTCGATCAGGATTTTGGTGGGCTTGTAGTCGTCCACAATCCGCTGGGCCAGGCGGCCCAGATACGCCTGCGGCTCGTCGGTCATGACATTGATCTGGTCTGTCTTGACCATATCCTTGCCCGGGTTGGCGAAATGGAACACGCCAAACATCATGACCTGGGGTTTGGCTTCATCCGCCGCCTGCGCAGTACCCAGACCCAAAGCCAGACTGGCCACGCAAAGACTAGCCTTGAGGGCCTTCGATGTCGCTTTAACCATTGTAATCATTGCTATTTCCTCTCCGTCGTTATTTTCTGTCGTTGCTCTTGATGACTTTATTGTTTTATCGGGCTTTCCTGAGCCCCACCAGCGCCGCAATGGTCATCAACACCACGCCGCCCAGAAATACATAGCCGCCCCACTCAAAGTCCTTCACATGCAGGAACAGGCGCTCGGCGATATGTTCGCCTGCTTCCTCAAGCGGGTCGGTGACATGCTTTTCCACTTCGCCCCAGAAGCCGTGCTCGCGCTCCAGATGCAGTTGCCAGCGAATAAGCGGCCAGCAAAGGGCTGCCCAAACGCCCAGAACGGCAAGAAAAGCACCCTTGCGCGCCTTGATGGCGTCCAGAACCGGCGCCAAAACGGCGCAGGCGATCAGGGCATAAAGCTGCGGCTTGCCAATCTCGGCATAGCTGATCACCTTCAGGTGCAACACCTCAAGCATTGGCGAAAAGGCGCCGATGATTGTCATCAGCGCCCCTGCAAACATCACCAAACTGATGTTTCTGTTCGGTTGCTTCACGAGCGTGGCCTTAGGCTTTTTTCGCCGCCATGAAGGCCATCACGGCACCAACCGTCATCACGATCATGCCAAGCACGAACATCATGCCGCCGACTTCCATGTCGAACACGTTCGAGAAAATCTTGCCAGCCACGTCTGATGCCGCTTTCTGGATCGGGTCTGTCACCTTCGAGAGCTTGCCCATCAGGCCGCCATCGTCGCCACTGTCGCCGCCCATGTTCTTGATCACAGGCCACAGAAGCACCAGCCACGCGCCAACAGCCGCGAACAGGCTGAACTTCCTTTTGTCGAGGAAGATGACAACAGTCGCCGCCAGCGCGAACGCCACCAGAAGATACACTTCCGGATCAGCCGCGTCGGCATAGCTCATGGTGCCAATGCCCCCGATGTTGATCATTGGCAGAAATGCCCCGATAGCCACCATCAGCGACCCGACAAGCGTGATAATATCATTACGCCCAAGATTGATATTCATGAGAATAGTCCCCTTTTTCCTTAACCCTGCCATCAGGTTAGTCAGCGATGGACGACTATTGCAAGCCTGAATAGAGAAGCGCGCACGGCATATGTCACACAGTCGTGAGCAGAAAAGTAAGTGTGACCGGCTTAAGCTGCGGTCTTCACAACAGTGGGGAGAGACACAATGTCGTTGAGAAATCTATTGGGGGCAGCTGCCCTCGCACTGCCTATTCTTGCCAGCCCGGCACTTGCAGACCACCATCATATCGCCGCGGCGGTTGCGAGTCCCGACCGCCCGGAGACCGAGGCTGTGCGCGATGCGCGCCGCAAGCCTGCTGATATTCTGGCGTTCGCGGGCCTTGAGCCCGGCATGCATGTGGCCGACCTTCTGGGAGGCACCGGCTATTATACCGACATCATCAGCCGCGCCGTTGGCGATGACGGCAGCGTGGTGAACCACATCAACTTCTATGTTCGCGGCCGCTTCATTGACGCCTTCGGCCCCGGCGGTGTGCTGGAAAAGCGGGCGCAGTCGGCGCAGTGGCAAAAGAATGTCAAGGTCCAGTATGGTGACCTGGAGGACTTCAAGACCGACCAGCCGCTGGATATGGCCCTGATGGCGCTGTTTTACCACGACACAGCCTGGCAAGGCACCGAGCGCGACAAGATGAACAAGGCCATCTATGATGCGCTCAAACCCGGCGGCGTCTATGTTGTGATTGACCATGCCGCTGAAGAAGGCTCTGGCATACGAGATGTCAAAACCCTGCACCGGGTGGACAAGAGGCTGGTGATTTCAGAAATCACGGCTGCCGGGTTCGTGCTGGAAGCCGAAAGCAGCCTGTTGGCCAACCCCGCGGACACGCACGACTATAATGTGTTCAGGGACTACCGCACCAACCGGGACAGTACTGACCGCTTCGTTCTGAAGTTCCGCAAACCGGCTTAACCGAAGCCTTTGGCGTACCCAAGTTCGGCGCAGCGAAGCAGGCGGCTGTCCAAGACGGCTGCCTGCCTGTGTTTCACAGCCTCGCGGTAAGCTGGGTCCGTCACCATTTCCATGAAGGCCCCGGCGTTCGGATAACGCGCCACGAAGGCCAGATCCCACGCCTCATCCTTCGGGCCGATCAGCATCAGCTCGGGCGCACCGCGCCAGAGGATGCTGCCGCCAACCCGCGCGAATACCGGCCCGCTTTCCCGGCTATAGGCCTTGTAGGCGTCTGCGCCCGTCACCACACCGTCTGGCGCCGTGCCCGCATAGTCAGCCTTGTCCTTCAGGCGGACCAGATTCAGCATATTGATCGGCGTGTCGCGCGGCAGGTCCTTGAAGGCTTCAAACTGGTCGCGCTCCGGGTCGATGTGGCTCATGATAGTCTCCCTTGTTGATAGGCGTGACATAGGCGGCAGGCACGGGACGGCAAGGCTGTGATCAGCCCATCCATGTCACGATTTCGCGAACTACGCCGTCCGGCTTGCGCGCCCAGTCAAAATGCCCCAGGTGCTTGCCCTGCTCCGCCTCTGTCAGCTTGCGAGCCACCAGATCGGCGTTCTTGAAACAGTTGCGGCTGAAGTCGACAGCGCGATCAGGCGCGAGACGGTCGAGTGCGAACGAGAGCGATAGCACTCGCCCCCGATAGCCTGCGATAGCGTCCATGGCGCCCGGGGTGGACGGGCCGTCATAACTGCCGCCCAGCGCCCAGTCGCGCCAGTCCAGCATCAGCTGCCTGTATTCGCGCCCGCCGAACCCCATACGTTCGCCCGGAAAGTGACCCACAAGTGCCGTCAGTGTGGGCAACAGGCGGCACAGCCATTTGATCTGTCGCGCTTGCCCCTTTTCGAACAAGCCCTGGTAAGGAAAGCCACACGCCAGATGCAACACACCAGCGACATCATCTCGCCTGCCCGCGGTGATGGAACTCAGGTGCCCGCCAAGGCTGTGTCCGCCAAGAAAGAAGGGGCTATCAGGGAACAGGCCCTGCGTATGTGTGATGGCGGCGGGAATATCGTCTTCAAGAAAATCCTTCAGCCCAAAGGATTGCCCGCGCCCGGCTCGGTAGGGGCTTTCGCCGTGTCCGCGCTGTTCCAGCAGGCACACACCGATGCCGGCATCCGCAAGCCCTTCCGCCAGACGGCGGTAAAAGCGCGCCGGAACCCCCAGTGCCGGCAACAGCAGCATGCTGGCCTTCGCCCCGCCTTCTGGCGTGAATGCACACACAGGCGCGGAAAGGCCCTTGGCATTCTCAATTGTCGTCCAATCCCCCATGTGCGCCTTCCATTTATCAAACTGGCGAGTCTCGTAAATGGACGCTAGCGGGTTCGGGGACCAGAATCAATCCCGTTTGGCCTGCGGAAGGTGTGCCTTCAGCAAGGCTTCCGCTGCTGCTTCCTGCTCGGCATAGAAAGCTTCGTCACCACTATGGTCATAGGCCTGTTGGCGCGGCGCCATCAGCCCATCTAGCGAGCTCAGGTCAAAAGGGCACTCGGTGGGCACTATGGGTGTGCCCTTTTCCGTATTTTGGGCACTATGGGTGTGCCCATTTTCACTGAAAAGACGTGCGAATGTGCCCGTGAAATCGGCGCACAAGGCTTCATAGCTGATGCTACTGTCGGCCCACGTTGCCGCGAACAGATCGGACAGGCGCGAGATCAGATAATGCAGCTTGTAAGGGTGCGTATGCCGCGCATCCGCCAGCAACCACGGGTAGCTGATCGCCAGATCCCGATACCAGGGAAGAAGATAGAAATGGCAGTGATCAGAATAGCTTAACAGGTTCCAGTCCTGGTTATTCGGCGCTTCCTTGAGCGTCGAGCGCCAACTGTCGCGCGGGTTGCGGCGCAAGTGAAGGATGCAGGCGTCGGGGAATTTTGCTCTCAGGAATGGCAGGCGAAAATCAACCCTGTTGAACTGCAGCACCGGTCTTTCAACTGCGCTTTCGATCAGGGCTGCGATGTAACTTGCAAGGGCACTCGCCCGGGCACTATGGCCCAGGGCCAGATTCTGATAGGTCCATTCTTCTGTGAACCAGGCAGATAGATGATCCAACCCATTGTAATTACTATGATAATTTCGGGCACCCCGATGTGTCTCATCTGTGCCCTCACCGCGGGTGTTTGGGTCGAACCAGCGTCTCTCGTTCAGAGGTTCATAGTAGGCAGTGAACCCCGGTAGGCGGTCAAAGGCCTGCCACAAAAGCGTTGACCCGCTTCTGAAGCGGGCAGTGATGAATAGAGGCCCGCCCCCCTTCAGGGGCTTGTTTCCATTGGGAAAATCACCAGCCTGGCGATAGTGCGGCAGAGGGCTGTCTGGGCGCAGGCAGCCAAGCATGTGGGCAGCAAGCTTTTCAAAGCCCGGATGGGCCATGAGGCGCCTCATCAGGCGTTGCTCCAGAAACTGCGGCACCTCAGCTCTCTTCCCGTAACCGTTTGAAAAAATTGATCAATTGTTCTGCCTTACCGTCCCATCCCTGGGTCTGGGCGTGGGCCCTTGCGGCCTCCCCCATGCGCTTGCGGGTGACTTCGTCATTCAGGAGTTCGCTGATGGCAAAGGCCACGGCGCCTGCGTCAGTGCCGTCCACCAGCCGACCGGTTTCACCGTCGATGATGGCATCCACAGCGCCGCCTGCGTTCCCGCCAACCGAAGGCGTACCGGCGGCGGCGGCTTCAAGAAACACAAGGCCGAAGCCTTCGGTGTCGCCGTCCGGCATGGTCCGGTTCGGCATCGCAAAAAGGTCGGCGCTTGCGTAAAGGGACGGCAACATTTCATCCGGCACAAAACCCAGCATATGGACGCTGCCATTCATTTCTACGCGCTCGGCGGCTGCCTTCAAGCTGGCTGAAAGCGGCCCTGTGCCTGCGATTGCGAGCTCAGCCCCCGGCACCGCAGCCAGGATCCGCGGCCAGGCCTCAACCAGCACATCGAAGCCTTTGCGCGGCACCAGGCGCCCTACCGCAAGCACTAGCGGGCCATTACCCAGGCCGAAGTGGGGGCGTGCATTCGCGCGTGGTAGACTGTCGAACGTCGCAAGGTCGACCCCGTTTGTCACCTGCTCGATCCGACCAGGCTCGACACCATATTTGCTGGCAATGAGGCCTGCGGTGAAACTGCTGACAGCCACCACGCCATCGGCCGCCTGCAGGGCTGCCCTCCGTCGCTGTTCCGCCCTTGATGAATAACAAGCCTGCGAAATTTCTTCCCCATGAGTGTAGATCACGATCTTGGCGTCCGGGTAGATCAACCTGAGCGGCGCGACCATCCACCCCAGTGCATCCAATGCCCCCAAGACGATGATTTCATATGACTTTTTCTTCGACAGGCGTTTAAGATACCGCACGATTTTGTACCGCAGCAGTCTATCCTGAAAGACCATAAGAGTGCGCCTCACCAGCCCTACTCGCCCTGAAGCCAGCGGTGTCCGCAATTCCTCCAGGCGGGTAATCGAGTATGGTGCGCCGTGATCAAACCCTTCGCTCCCGGGAACTTTCTCGCCGGTCGTGTAATCCTTTGAGGCCGTCAACACATCGAAATCAGCGGGGTGCGTGGAAGCGATGGCATCATAAACGGTTTGGGCCCCACCCACCAATGGGCAATAATGCGTTGTAATTATTAGATTTTTTCTTACCGCAGTCGCCACAACAATGACCCTCAGTTAATCCTAGTTCGATAGAACCCGGGTGCGTCACTGAGGTCAACCAGAATTTGGTCGCCAGGGCTCCCCAGAGATGATGCTTTTCCCTGAGCCAAAACTCAAAAGGATTGAAAGGCCTTGAGTGGATCGCTAAAAGGACTGAACACAACTTGCTTGCACCAATGCGTCAGCAAGCTCACAATATGTAGATTGTCCCTCAAATTGAGCGTTCAAGGAAAAGTCCCATGGCAATGCACGCCGAAGAAATTGAGAATCTGATCAAAGAAAGCTTGCCCGGCGCAAAAGTTCACATCGAAGACCTCCGGGGCGATGGCGATCATTATGCCGCACATGTAATTTATGAGGGTTTTAAAGGACTTAGCCGCGTTCAGCAGCATCAGATGGTCTATAAAAGCCTTAAGGGCAGGATGGGTGGCGAACTGCATGCACTGGCCCTGCAGACCAGCACGCCTGAATAGTCCCCAACGCTGTTGATGAATTCAGATTATTTCTGTCACAATTTCGTGGTTAGCCCTTGGCAAGACCAACAAACGTGCCTATTTTTAGCGTCAACTCGATAGATAAAAGGATCCGCGTAATGAGTGAAGACCAGGTATTTGACCGCATCAAGGACTATGTCAGCAAAGACGATGTAGTGCTGTTCATGAAAGGCACGCCAGTGTTCCCACAATGCGGGTTTTCTAGCGTTGTAGCGCAGGTCCTGACACACGTGGGCGTCCCTTACGAAAGCTATAATGTGCTTGAAGATTTTGACCTTCGTGAGGGCATCAAGGCCTATTCGGACTGGCCGACCATTCCCCAGCTTTATGTGAAAGGCGAGTTTGTCGGCGGCTGCGACATTGTCCGTGAAATGTTCGAAAGCGGTGAGCTGCAGCAGCTATTCAAAGACAATGGGATCGCGGCTTAGACCACCTCGGAACTGCGGTTTCGATGTTATCATAAGGGCGCCATTTGAGGTGCCCTTTTTAATTGAACGCGGAGCGCAAAAATGGGCACACTGCTAGTGCCCTTGTGGCACAAAAGGGCACACCCATAGTGCCCAAAGTGTGCCCTTTTCCTGATTGAGGTTTTCGCGCCAATGGTACCTGCTGTCCGCAACAAAATTCCGGATACGATACGAAAGCCAAAATGGCTGAAAACCCTGACTGCGAGTGCGGCAGCGCTGATGCTTGCGGCCTACGGCGGGCTCGCGCTATCCACAGACCATAGCGCACTCACCAACCTTGAAGGCCTGTTCCTATATCTGGTGGGCTTGGGGGCAGCAACCATCGCCAATTCCACGGGCGTTGGCGGCGGCGTGGTATTCCTGCCAGCCTTCGAGTATTTGGCAACAGGTGGGCACATCGCCATCATGGCTGGTCAGATCGTCGGCATGAGCTTCATCATCCAGTCGTTCGGCATGTCAACCGGTTCCCTGCGCTGGCTGCACCGCATCCACGACCACAGAAGCGCCGGCACCGGCATCCCGCCGGGCGTCTTCCTGCGCATGCTTACCCTGGTGCTAGGGTGCGCCCTGCCCGCAATGCTTGTCACACAGGCGCTTCATACCAGCCCTCCGGAGGCCATCCTGTGGAGCTTCAAGGCGATATCTGTAGCGCTGGGGCTGTTGGTGCTGATAACCAGCTGGCTGGGCCGTGGCAGGCTGCAGAACCGCTCCCACCCCACCCGCGCAGATTATGCTGCTCTTGCTTTCCTCAGCCTTATCGGCGGCATCGCGACGGCTTTTTTCAGTGTCGGCGTGGGTGAGCTGGTGGCACTTTACTTGTTCGCCCGCAATTTCCCCCTAGTCACCACTGCTACTTTGGCCGTCATCGCCAGCGCGGTCAGTGTGCTTGTGGGCGTGTGGGACCACCTGCTGGCCGGTACCCAGCCCTGGGACATCCTGATGTATGTCATCCCCGGGGCCATCACTGGCGGCTTTATTGCCCGGCCTTTCGCTGAATTTCTGGGGCCCATGCGATTGAAAGTTTTCGCTGCCAGTTGGATCACGCTGTCCAGCGGCTGGTTGATCTGGTTCGCCTGATACTGTCAAACCAAACTCTTGCGGGCATCTTCAATCCAAAATCAATTGCAGAACGAAGGGACGGCGCGCCCCTCTCCGTATAACCCATTACCATGGCTGAAGCGGGAGGGGAAATCCGCGACAGTTGCGAATTTGGGAAAACAGCAAAGTTAGGACACGTCCATGGCCTACAACGGTTGCGCTCCAATGGTGGAGCGACTCAAGTCCCTGTCAATGCTGACAGCGGCCCTTTTCACTCTCTGCTTCATTGCGCCGCTGACGGAGGTGAGCGCACAAAACCGGCCTCCGCGCCCCCGACCAGAGCGTCCCGTGCCACCTCCGGGACCCAACACGCCCGTTCCAACTGAACCAACACCTGCGAACAACACACCCTTCGTCGTGGTTGAGAACTCAGACATTAGTGCAAGCCAGGGAATGAGTTTCAGCTATGACACCACCCAAGGGGGGACCACGTTTGCTGATGGCGACGGTGACACCCTGAGCTATGCCATCAGCATTACACCGGCAATCAGTGGACTGACTGCAAATAATGGCAGCCTAACTGGCAGGCTGGCATCCAGTGGAACCTTCCTGGTCGTGGTAACGGCAACCGACCCATCAGGTGCCAGCGCCAACGACGACTTCCTGATTGTAGTATCAGGAGCCACTGTAGGCGAACGGTTGGAAGCCCCAGTCCTTCCGGCAGAGCTTTTGAACTATGCGAATGCCACCATCCCCGGCTACTACCGTCGCGGCAGGCTGGCGGACGCAGACAATACACCAGCCGACAACCCCGTTACCAACGCAGGTGCCACGCTGGGCCGCGTGCTGTTTTATGATGTGAAACTGTCCGCCAATGACACGGTCTCCTGCGCGTCCTGCCACCAGCAGGCTAACGGCTTCTCAGACCCTGCGACGCTTTCGGTCGGCTTTGACGGCGGGCTGACGGGCCGTCATTCCATGGGGCTTGCCAATGCGCGCTTTTATGAGCGTGGGCATTTCTTCTGGGACGAACGCGCCGACACGCTTGAAGACCAGGTGCTAATGCCAATCCAGGACAGCGTGGAAATGGGCATGACGCTGACCGCGCTTGAGACCAAGCTGCAAGCGACTGACTATTATGGCTCGCTGTTTGAGGCCGCCTTCGGCGATGACACAGTCACTAGTGACCGCATATCAAAGGCGCTGGCACAGTTTGTCCGGGCGATCGTTTCCACAGACACCAAGTATGACAGCGCCTTTGTGGGCGGTGGCAACCCGCAGGATTTCGAAGCGGTATTCACAGATCAGGAAATCCAGGGCCTGGTACTGTTCGGCCAAGGCGGTGACCGTGAAGGCCGCAGCCTTGGGTGCGCGGCGTGCCACGGTACACCGGGGCATATTTCAGACACCATCCACAACAACGGCCTTGATATCACCGTCACCGGCGATGACGGCGCAGGCAACAAGCAGTTCAAGGCCCCAAGCCTCAGGAACATTGCCGTCACCGCGCCCTATATGCACGACGGCAGATTTGCCACCCTTGAAGAAGTGATTGAGTTCTACAACAGCGGCGTGCAGCCAAACCCGAACCTGGACCAGCGCTTGCGCGGCCCGGGTGGCCAACCACGGCGACTGAATATGACGCAGGCCGAGAAAGACGCCCTGCTGGCCTTCCTCGGCACCCTTACGGATGAAAGCATGGCGACAGACGAGCGCTTTTCTGATCCCTTCATCGCCCGCTAGGTGTCTGGTGAAAGAATGCAAAAAGGCGGCACCTTTGGGCCGCCTTTTTCTTGTCAGTCCTTGCAGACCTTTTGGCGCATCAATCGTCAGCGTCAGCGGGTTTTTTCGCGAACACCTTGCGCCCCGTGAACATGGCCGAGACAATCCCGCCACCATGGCGAATTTCGGTCCAGACCACGGCGGCAATATGCAGCACGATCAGCCCCAAAAGAACGAAGAAGACGATTTCGTGCGTCTCGATGTAGGGCGAGCGGAACGCGCGCATCTCCTGGTAAGCCGCCGCGTCAACCATATCCTTCGCGCCGGGCACCAGCGTGGCGGGGTCCACTCCGTCAGCCGCGACCCATTCGGCGATCATGGTGCCAAAGGGTGGGAAATAGATGTCAGTGCCCGCAAGCACAAGACCTGTCACCGCCTGCACCGTCAGGAGCAGAAGCAGCGCCGTTACAGCCAGACGCCCCATGGGATTGTGGCCCAGCCAGGCTGTCTTTTCGCCTGACCGGTAGGCCTTGAGGTCAGCACTGAAGCCCTTGCCGAACGGCAGGACTCGACCGAAGCGGGCATAAGTACCGCCGACAAAGCCCCAGATGAGTCGCCACAGGAGGTTGATGGCAAACACATAGCCCGCATACACATGCAGTTCTTTCGCGAAAACCTTGCCTTCGCCGGACAAGCCGAAGGCCTTGCCGTTATAGATAACAAGCCCAACGGCGATCAGCACCAAAACGCTGAGGAAATTGATCCAGTGGAACAGGCGGGTTGTGCGGTCCCACACCTTGTAGCTTTGCATACCTTCAGACGCCATGTGGGCTTCCTCCCCTTAATTCCTTGAACTATGGGAGGCACAATATCAGGCAATGATGCAGCGTGAAAGAAAGATTGATGCGCTTAATCGCCGCGTTCGTCCGTGCGGGCCTGACGTTCCAGAATGGCGCCATAAATGCTGCCGCCCATTACGCCAAGGCCCATACCAATGGAAATCCCAAGCGGCATGCCAACGGCCATATCATTCATTACGGCACCGAAACCAGCCCCAAGGGCTGAGCCCACGCCAGCGCCCAGCGAACAGCCAAGCCCCACAGCCATGGCCTTTTGCTTATCCAGCGCGCGCCGGGCCTGTTTGTCAGATTGAATATCAGGCATAGTTCCCCCGAACGTGTCCCCTTATTGTCCCCACCGCGCTTATAGCAAACTTTTAGGCAAATTGCACCTTGCTGAATGCCAGACGCGGTAGCCCCAATCAATACTTCGCATTTGGTTAACCAGTTGGGCCTACAATCCCCATATCGGGTGAGTGATCGAAATCGGGAGTACAACTTGAAGCCCAGGCTGGTCATATCGATCCTTGGCATTGCTGCAAACTTCCTATTGTGCGCTGCAGCAAGCGCTCAGGACACCCTTAGGCTGGGCGTTACATCAGGTTCCCCTCCCTATGTCTATAGCATAGAAGAGGGCCGCGGCCTCGACATGGACATCCTTCGAGCCATAGTCACGAAAATGGGCATGGAGCCTGAATTCGTACCCGTGCCATTTGCCCGCCGATCAATGATCCTGGCGTCCGGCAAGGTAGATGCCGTCACCTTCTGGACCGCCCCCAAAGATGTCATCTGTTATGCCGGGCAGCCATACCGCTTCTGGCGGAATGCGCTTTTTCGAGTCCATAAGAAGGGGGCGGATACAGCCGATGCCCCGATGAAGCGTATCGGTATCTTCAGGGGATCAGAGCATCTCGCAGGTGCGCTCAAAGCCGTTGGCATCGCGCATGCATCCTTGCAGCAGATTTCAACAATCAACACCGCCGTTCGCATGATGCTCTATGACAGGCTGGACGGCTATATCGGCGATTATCCAACTGTGGTCTATAACTTCAAGCAGGAAGATCCTGATGGGACCTATGACACTGAAATTCTTCAGTTCTTCCCACCGGCTCCTCAACGCCTTTGCTTTACTGACCCCGCCATGGCAAACCGATTTGACACCGCCCTTTCGGCCCTTGTCGAGGATACACCTGAAGCGCTCTCCGAGATCACAAGGGCCCACGGCCTGTCTGAGCGGATTACTCCACCAATGGTGGAATGAAAAAGGCCGGAACAATGTGCTCCGGCCTTCAGCTACTCATTCACTAAGCACCAAACACACCCTATTCAGGCTTGCGGAACTTCAGCGTCATGCGGTCGCTTTCGCCGATATGGTCGTTGCTGCCGTCCTTATTCGATGGCGGCAGGCGCCAGACATAGTCATTTTCCGTTGGCTGGTCCTTGGGGTTGGCATTCATTTCTGATGCCTCAACAAACTCGAAGCCGGCGTCTGTGACCGCTTTGATCACCGCATCCTGTTTGACATAGCCGTTGAAGCCCTTGGCCCATTCATCGCTGTTCCCATCTGGCGCGCGGTGCTGGACGATGCCAAGCGTGCCGCCAGGCTTCAGCACACGCATGATGTCCTCGAGTGCCCCACTGAGCGTGCCGCCTGCGCCCTCGTGCTTGTGCAGGTGGTGGGTTGCGCGCACCATCAGGAACACATCAACGGTGCCGTCAAGAGATGCAGGCATATCCCCGAACAGATAGGCGCTGATGTCAGCCATGCTGCCGCCGCGCCAATCTTCCGCTGATGCGATGAAGCGCCCGGGCCATGCCTTGTGGTTCGCCAGCTTGTCGGCGTCGCCGTCCCAATCAATTGAGCGGTGCGCTACTGAATATTGCACGCCGATCAGCGCGCCATCGTCGCCCAGATAAGGCAGTAGGATACGGCTGTAGTAGGCGCCCGGCAGCGTGTCCGCCACGGTCATGCCCGGCTTGACACCAAAAAACTCAAGCGTTTCCTTGGGATGACGATACTGGTAGCGCGCCTTTGCCTCATCTGGCTGGGCTGCAAGCACCGCGTCAAGCTTGGCCGAAGCGCTATGACCGTGGTGGTCAGCCAAAGCGGGCCCCGCGAGCATGCCACCCAATGACACGGCAACAGCGGCTGCCTTGAACAAAGTTTTCATCGAATATCCCCCTCTTGTCTGTTTGAAATAAGTATTCTTGATACGTGGCCAGACCATAGCCGGATGACAATCGGGCAGCCAGTCAAACAGAATGGTATGAGAACAAAAATACGTGATCGGTGGGTGGGGGACCAGGTGGCAGCTTGCCGCCTGGCACCGCCCATAAGAAAAGGCGGCCATGGGGGCCGCCCCTTTGCTGTTTCGCGCGCGAGACCGCAGCGCCTCACTGCAGCCTGCGTGCCGGCGGCCCTATGTCAGGCCCGCGCGGGCTTTCACTTCCATCAACAGGTTGGTGGCTTCCTGGAACTGGGCGGACATCTGCGTCAGCATGGACGACATGCGCGCATCCGCGCCCTGATAGAGGTTGATCGCGTCCTCCATCAGCGCCAATTGCTCTTTCATTTCCTGCGGATTTTGGCTGCCAATACGGTCCACCGTGCGGCTGAAGGAGGCCTGGATCAGCACTTCCCAGCGCTGCAGGTTGAACACTTCTTCCTGATACGCCATCGACTGGGCGTAGCTATAGGCGTTGCAGAGCGCCGCGAGCGCCGTGTCCACATAGGTCAGCGCCTCTGCGTGCGTGCCTGCGGAGGTCGCCGCACTCACGGCCTGGGTTGCAAGAGCGTTCAAATTGGAAGCGCCGTTACCTGACTTCGCGCTTTTGGCCGCTTTTGCCCCGGTTTCCTGCTGCTGCGCTGTCATGACACACCTCCCTTCGTCTTGATGGGGGTTGCATGGTCGTTGCCGCCGCTCAGAATCAGCATGACATCCTGGGTCGTAGACGCCTCAGCCATGACCTGAAGCTGCTGCTGGGTGCTGGCCGTGGTCATCAACATCTGGCCCACCGCGTTTGAGAAAACCGTCTCCAGGTCTTCCATGGATTTCAGATATATTGCTTGCAGGGCACCATCTTCCTGATGGTTATCCCCCTTTGTTGGTTTTGCCATTCCTGTCTCCTATGGCTGTACATATCATGACCCTAACAATTAATGATAGATCATATACAACTTTTAGGACACATTGTGAAGCAGCTTCCGCAAAACCCGGAAATAAAAAAGGCGACCCAGCGGGCCGCCTTTTCAGCATATTCAGTGCCCAGAGGGGCAGACGTGTTATTCAGCCGCCTCAACTTCGTCAGCAGGCAGGTACAGGTCGGCACCGCGCTTGGCGAACTCTTCCGACATCGCCTTCATGCCCGTCTCGGCCTCTTCCTTCTTCGCCGCGTAATCCCGCACGTCCTGGGTGATTTTCATCGAACAGAATTTGGGCCCGCACATGCTGCAGAAATGCGCAACCTTGTGCGCTTCCTTCGGCAGGGTCTGGTCATGGAAATCGCGGGCACGGTCCGGGTCCAGGCTCAAGTTGAACTGGTCTTCCCAGCGGAACTCGAAGCGCGCGCGGGAAAGCGCGTCATCGCGGATCTGGCTGGCCGGGTGGCCTTTCGCCAGGTCCGCCGCATGGGCCGCCAGCTTGTAGGTAATCACGCCTTCCTTCACGTCATTGCGGTCTGGCAGGCCCAGGTGCTCCTTGGGCGTCACATAGCACAGCATCGCAGTGCCGTACCAGCCGATCTGGGCGGCGCCGATTGCGCTTGTGATATGGTCATAGCCCGGCGCGATGTCGGTCGTCAGAGGCCCAAGCGTATAGAAAGGCGCTTCATGGCAGTGCTTCAGCTGCTCTTCCATGTTTTCCTTGATCTTGTGCATCGGCACGTGCCCCGGGCCTTCGATGAAGACCTGCACATCATGCTCCCACGCAATCTTCGTCAGCTCACCCAGCGTGCGCAATTCCGCGAACTGGGCTTCGTCGTTGGCGTCAGCAATCGATCCTGGCCGCAGGCCGTCACCAAGGCTGAAGGCCACGTCATACTGCTTCAGGATTTTACAGATGTCTTCGAAGTGGGTGTAAAGGAAGCTTTCCTTATGGTGCGCCAGGCACCATTTCGCCATGATGCTGCCGCCACGCGACACGATCCCGGTGACGCGCTTGGCCGTCAGGTGGATGAAAGGCAGGCGTACCCCGGCATGAATGGTGAAATAGTCAACGCCCTGCTCGCATTGCTCAATCAGCGTGTCGCGGTAGATTTCCCACGTCAGGTCTTCGGCAATGCCGTCCACTTTCTCAAGCGCCTGATAGATCGGCACGGTGCCGATTGGAACCGGGGAGTTCCGGATGATCCATTCGCGCGTGTTGTGGATGTTACGGCCGGTTGAAAGGTCCATCACCGTGTCTGCACCCCAGCGCGTGGCCCAGACCATCTTGTCTACTTCCTCGGCGATCGAGGAACTGACGGCGGAGTTGCCGATGTTGGCGTTGATTTTCACCAGGAAGTTCCGGCCAATGATCTGTGGCTCGCTTTCCGGGTGGTTGACGTTGTTCACCAGCACCGCGCGACCGCGGGCAATCTCGGACCGGACAAACTCGCCCGTGATATAGTCAGGAATTTCAGCACCAAAGCCTTCGCCGGACCGGTTAAGCTTCTCGGCTTGTATCTTGCGACCAAGGTTCTCGCGCACGGCCACGAATTCCATTTCAGGCGTCACGATGCCCTTGCGGGCATAGTGCATCTGCGTGACATTCATGCCTTCCTTGGCCCTGAGCGGGCGTTTCTTCACGGGGAATTCTGGCGCGAGATATCTGTCTTCCACGTTGCCGTTATCTTCCGGCTTGATATCGCGGCCCTCATATTCCTCAACGTCGCCGCGAGCCAGTATCCATTCTTTCCGGAGCTCCGGCAGGCCTTTGTAGATGTCGATCTCGGCCGTCGGATCCGTATAGGGACCAGAAGTGTCATAGACGCGCACAGGCACTTCGTTCGCAGTCGGGTGCAGGTGGATTTCGCGCATCGGCACGCGCACGGAGGCGTCGTTCTCGCTGCGCACATAGATTTTCTTCGAGCCGGAAATCGGACCCGTGGTGATTTTGAAGTCGGTATTGGCTGTATCAGGCATAATAAGCTCCGTTCCTTCGCTGGTGTTAGCCAGATCAGGTTCTAAGGGTCTCCGCTGTTTCGCGAACTCTCAGCCTATAAGCGCCCTCATTGGCGCTGAGGCTCCCCTCGGAACACATGTGTGTAGGCCCCCGGTGTACGCCTGTTCTCAGGCTTGATCAAGAGTGGAATGGTCAGGATTGTACGAAACCATCTCTAACCCTATAGTGCAGGCAAGAATGAAGGAACCAACAGATGAACGAGCACCAGCATGAAGGCCGCTGCACGTGCGGTGAGGTAAGCTACCGCATGACGACAAAACCGATGGTGGTTCATTGTTGCCACTGCACATGGTGCCAGCGTGAAAGCGGCGCGGCCTTTGCCGTGAATGCCCTGATCGAAAGCGACCGTCTTGAAGTCATCAAAGGCGGACTGGCGCGGATCGAGCTGCCGAGCAACAGCGGCAAGGGCCAGATGCTGATCAAATGCCCCGAATGCCTGGTGACGCTCTGGAGCCACTATGCCGGCATGGGGGAGCAGATGTCCTTTGTGCGCGTTGGTACGCTTGATAACCCTGCGGCCCTGCCCCCTGACGTGCATATCTTCACCAGCACCAAACAGCCTTGGATCACCCTGGATGACGGCGCACCCGTGATGGCGGAATATTACAAGAAGGCTGACATCTGGCGCCCGGATGCCATCAAACGCTTCGAGGAACTCATCAAGGGCATCAAAGCGTCTTGATAAAGCAATACTCTGTGGTGTTGGAGCTGTCGTTCAGATCGCGGGTATAGTTCTGCTTCACGTAGCCTTCGCGCTCATAGAAGCGGTGCGCCCGGGTGAAACGCGTGTCTGACCATAGCTCCATCTCAGTGGCACCCCGCGCGCGGGCCTTTTCCTCGACAAAATGCAGCAGCTTCAAGCCCATGCCCGAGCCGCGCAAGTCCTGCGATAGATAGATGCGCTTTAGCTGGAAGCGCTCACCCTCAATCGGCGCATAGGAAACGCAAGCCAGCAGGCTGCCATCGTCCCCATCCACCACATAGCCTTCACCACCAATGCTGTCCATATAGGTAGCGTAGGCCTGAAGGTCAGAATCCAGATCTTCAGGCTCCAGGTAGACGCCTTCATATTCGCCGAAAATCCCACCGATCAGGGCAATTAGCCCCTCCCGATCGCTGTCCTTTACGCTGCGCAACTGCATCAGTTTGTCTCCCCTTCTTCTGGCGCTTCAGGCAAGCGGCGCGCCTGCAGCCATTCGGCCCGCGCAGCGAAGCTAGCCCTTACCGCCTCGATTTCCTCGTTCGAAAGATCCGGATGCCAGACCTCAAAAATCAGCACCACACGCAGGTCATCGCTGTCATTCCGGGCTTCATGATCGAAGCTGTCGTCAAACGCGACCAGCTCGCCGTGAACCCATGGCCGCCACTCTTGTCCGACGCGGATCTGGCATTTTTCTGGAACAAGAAGCGGCAAATGCACCGTGATGCCATGGTTCGACAGGCCGAAGTGCGGCGGGATATGCTGATGCGGCTTCAGGATTGAGAAGAACACTTCGAACGGCGCATCGTCCACACAGACGAGAGGCGCGGCCTCAAGCGCCTTCAATGTCTTCGGAAAGGCAGCGATGAGCGCTTCATTGGGCTTGCCGTCCCGGTAGAGGTCAAGCGCAGTCCAGTTCATTGTGCCGTTGATCGGATCAAACGCCGGACCAAGGTTCATGCCCGCATCAAGATATGGCCTGCCATCCTGATCGGCCCGCGGCAAAGCGGCCAAAAGTTCCGCCTTGATGTCGCCTGACGCCGCTTCGACAGCCTTGGCCCAAGGCATATGGTCCCGCGTCAGGTAACGTAGTGGGCTGATACCCGGAATATAGAATTCATGGGGCTTCTGGTCAGCTTCCCGGTAGCCCGCGGACCCTTCAAGATACTGGACCCATTTGGCTTCAGCAATGCGAGCTACACCTTGGGTGGCGCCGGTGTGCAGGTCCTGCATCTTTGCCGCGATACAGTCAAAGGCAGCTTTGGACCGACGTGCCGTCTCCGGGTCTGCATCCGCGTTCCGGTAAAGGGTCGTCATGCGGGCGTCCATGTCTGCACCAAGTGAATATATCTCGGCCGCCAATTCCGTGTCGCCCTGTGTTTCAAAGAAATAGCCCGCGTAAAGATAAGACAGCATATTGCCCGGGGCCGCCTTGATACATCGCGCATAGGCATCCCGAGCGTGCTCCGGCGTGCCGATCTGCTCTTCAATGACCGCAAGGCGGTACTGCGTGGGCGCATGGGATGGCGCCTCTGCCCCCAAGCGCCGCAAATAATCCAGACCTTCAGCATCTTGGCCGGCATCGAACGCCATATCCGCGAGATAGTGCAGCGCCTTCTTGTGCCTGGGGCTTAATGCCAGCACCTGCTTGAGCGACCCTGCCGCCCGGGCATCGCCAGAACGTATGCCCTTCTCAGCCATCTGGAACAGCTTTTCGGCCTGGGCAGCCTCTGCGAATGTCGTCCCAAGGAAATCCATTCGCCGCCCCCGACCTGAGAACCACTGGTCATACCGATCCATGATTTCGGCCAGCTCTTTCTGTTCATCAATAGTCAATGCCGGATGCCAAGCTTCGAAAATCAGGTTCACCCGCAAACTATCAGATTTGTTCCACGCCTCGTGTTCGAAAGTGTCGTCAAAGGCGAACAGTTTGCCGGCTTCCATCACCCGCGTCTCCGCGCCTGCTCGCAGCATGCACTTGCCACCTTCCGGGACAACGATCGGCAGATGAACAGTCAACCGAGCGTTCGACGAGCCACAGTGCGGCACAATATGCATGCCCGGGTGAAGCAAACTGAAAAACACCTCGACCGGTCGGTCACCAGTGCGGCAAAGCGGCAACTTGTCGAGAGCCGCCATCGTCCTCGGGAACTTTTCAAGGATGCGATCGTTCGGCGTCCCACCGTTATAAAGGTGAATAGCTCCCCAGTCCTTGTTGCCCGCCAATGTTTTCCAGTGATCCGCTTCTGCCATATGGTCAGCGATATAGGGGGTCGCATCATCAAGCGACAGCGCCGCCTGAACTTCTTCAAGAATATCACCAAACGCGCCTTCAATATCATCGGCCCACGAAAGGTCCGAGCTGCCGAACCATGCCTGTGGCTGCAGCGCTGGTAGAAAAAAACGCTCGGGCCGCTGCATGGGATCATTCCACTCAGGCTCCGTGGTCTCATGGAAACGCCAACGCGCTCCCTTCAGGTGGCCATCATGGGCCACATCACCAAAAACCAGGTCCGCTACGTAGCTCTCAAGAAAGGCTGGGGCTCCCATCAGGATTGACCGCAGCATGGGCTCTGCCTTGCTATTGCCTGACTGTATATCAGCCACAGGCATACCTTGAAGTGCAAGCGAGAGGCAATCCGCGGCCAAACCCTCCTCGCCTGCCCTTTGGGCAGCGCCGCCCAAATACACCAGGTTAGCCAGCCCCCCAGGCTGAAGCTTCAACGCTTCCTTGAAGGCCTGCTGGGCGGCAGGAAAGTTTTCCTGCTGCATCTCGGCAACGCCCAAGGATCGCCAACCTTCAGCCGACAGGTTATCAACCTTCAGGTAATTGCGGATGGCTTGGGCACTCTTGGCAAAATCGCCTCGGCTGGCGGCGCGGGCGCTCAGGAACTGCCATGACGCAAGCGCATCAGGTTTTCGGCTGACGATTTGCTGATGCAAGGTCTCCGCTCGCTCCAGGTCACCCTGTTTCTGAGCCAGTTGTGCCTGCTGCCATAGTTCCTGAAGTGATTGTGCCACACATTATCCCCTAAACATCTGAAGACTGTTTAGCCGATACCCGTGTCCCCGCCAAGGCACAAGCTGTCGCATATTTGATGCGACGCGGTGGCAAGTAGCCACCCCAATGAAAATCAGCTAGTTCAGGACAAAGGCGATATCGACACGATAAACGAAAAACAGATACTTGAATACTTGGAGAGGAAGCGCTTCAGAAGGAAGCGTGACCATAGCCAAACAGGCATAAGAAAAGGCCGCCCGGCATCTGCCGGGCGGCCTTCCTGAAATGTCCAGACCCGTATAAATTAACGGGAGTAGAATTCCACCACCAGGTTTGGTTCCATGATCACTGGGTATGGCACTTCGTCGAGCGCAGGAACGCGAACGTACGTAGCTTTGTGGCCATCAACAGAAACATATTCAGGAACGTCACGCTCTGGGCTTTGTGCTGCTTCCAGAACCATTGGGATGTTGCGTGATTTCTCACGAATCTCCACAACGTCGCCAGCCTTCAGAAGGCGGGAAGGAATGTTACAGCGCTGGCCGTTTACGAGAACGTGGCCGTGGTTCACAAACTGACGTGCAGCGAACACGGTCGGTACGAACTTCGCACGGTAAACCAGGGCGTCCAGACGGCACTCAAGAATGCCGATCAGGTGCTCACCGGTGTCGCCTTTGCGGCGTACAGCTTCATCGTAGTAACGACGGAACTGCTTTTCGGAGATGCTGCCATAGTAGCCCTTGAGCTTCTGCTTGGCACGCAGCTGGATACCGAAGTCAGACAGTTTGCCTTTACGGCGCTGACCGTGTTGACCTGGACCGTATTCACGGGTGTTCACTGGAGACTTGGCACGGCCCCAGATGTTTTCGCCCATACGGCGGTCAATTTTATATTTCGCTTGGATACGCTTGGACATGCGAATCGCTCCTTTCAAATAAGCGCCACGGGCGGTGTGCTGTCCGAAAACCAGTGCACTATAGTGCCCGTGCGGTTCTTAGCGTTATTGCCAGAACCATTCATTAACGGGCGGGAGATATGGGAAACCCCGCCCGAAGTCAAGGAAAAAGCGGTATTGCCGAACTGGCGCACCTCAGAAGATGCCTTGCCAGTGATATTTGCCAACCTAGCCCTTGTTCCAAGGCATACGCGCAATCAGCATGCCCATGGCACATGTATCGGTGATCCCCGCAAACATCAGGCCCGCACCAACGAAGCCGGAGAGCCAGATGAAGTCAGGAGCCACCGTTTTCGACAGGGCGACACCAATGACAACAAGAGCGCCCGCCGCGATACGGACCTGACGCTCCAGCGACATGACTTCCTTGCCTTTGTTGACTGGCAGACCGCTGCTCACGCAAGCGTCGGTACCACCTTCGACCACGATTACATCGCGGTCAGTGTGGGGTGCGATGGCTTCCGCAGCCTTCTTTGCCCGGCCGCCTGCCTTGCAGAGCACATAAAGAGGCGTATCACCGCCTTCAATTGCTTTCACCAGCTCCGCAGGCTTCAGTTCCTGAAGCGGAAAGAGTTCAGCGCCCTTGACGTGGCAAGCCTGGTATTCCGCGCCAGTCCGCACATCCACAACTGTTTTGCACTCGCCTGCGTCGTAAGCGTCCTTGAATGCCTTGGCTGAAATTGTCTTCAAATTTTTCATTACTCAAACTCCTTAGGCGTATTTGCCAATCAATGTCTCGATATCCATGTCATTGTCGCTGGCCAGGTTTCCCGCCATCTGTTCCTTGACCATGCAGGCCAGCATTGTATGACCCGCCTTGTCCAAGGCTTTTCGAGCCGCCGACATCTGCTGTGCCACTTTCATGCAATCTGCATCTTCGGCGTCCATCATCTTTTGCAAACCACGCAACTGGCCTTCTATCCTTGCCAGCCGGTCTTTCATGGCTTTCCTGTCTGACGCTGCAATCATATCAAGCTCCTATACTATACCCCCTATAGTATATTCATGAAAAATCAAAAAACAAGGGCATGCACTGTATGCACACCCCTGAATTACTATAACCGCTTGAAGTTAAGCCTGTTTACCCGCGAAAACGCCGGATCAGGCTTGATGTATCCTGGCGATTTCCGCCCATTTTCTGGATGTCGCAATAAAACTGGTCAACAAGGGCCGTCAGTGGCAGAGACACGCCCATGCTGTTTGCTTCACGAAGAACGATGCCCAGATCCTTGCGCATCCAGTCCACGGCGAAGCCAAAATCAAACTCACCGTCAATCATGGTGGATGCCCGGTTTTCCATCTGCCAGCTTTGTGCGGCCCCCTTGCTGATCACGTCCACGACCGCCTTGGCGTCAAGTCCGGCTTCCATGGCGAAATGAAGCGCCTCGGAAAGCCCCTGTACGACACCGGCGATACAAATCTGGTTGACCATTTTGGCAAGCTGGCCAGAGCCAGCCTCGCCCAGCAGCTTTACAGACTTGGCATACGCCTGCATGACAGGTTCCGCGCGTTCGAAGGATACCGCGTCACCACCGCACATTACGGTCAGCACGCCATTAACCGCTCCGGCCTCGCCGCCTGATACGGGCGCGTCGACAAAACCGATTCCGGCCTCCTTTGCTGCCGTAGCCATCGTACGCGCGCATTCTGCTGACGCCGTTGTATGGTCAACGAAAATGGCACCTTCTTTCATGGCACTGAAAGCCCCGTCTTCGCCTATGCAGATTTCAGCAACATCCTTGTCCGCTCCTACGCAGGCAAACACGATATCGGCGTCAGCGGCAGCACCAGCAGGCGTTGGGGCAGCAAACAGCTCCACCCCTTCAGCATCTGCGTACTCTTCAACCCACTGCTCGGCCTTGGCACCTGTGCGGTTATAAACCGTTACATTGTGCCCAGCTTTCGCCAGGTGCCCGGCCATGGGATATCCCATCACGCCAAGTCCGATAAATGCTACATTTGCCATACGCGCCTCCGAAACTGGACTCATCAGTCCAACATGGTTAGTGAAGATTGTGGACCCTGTTTAGGTTGGGAAACAACAGGTGTCCAACAAATAGACGGACAGGGAAGAAAAATGAACAGCATTAAGGTCTGGTTGACAGCAATCGCAGGAATTGTCGCACTAGTCATATTAATCGGCATTGGTTGGGTCAGGAGCAGCCTACCCATGCTGGACGGCACAGTTTCGCTCGCCGGACCAAACGCTCCAATCACGATTGCCCGGGATAAGCACGGCGTGCCACACATCTCAGCCGACAGCGACCATGACCTGTTCTTCGCGACCGGCTATGTCCATGCACAAGACCGCCTGTGGCAGATGGAAATGAGCCGCCGCGCTGGGCTCGGCCGCCTGTCTGAAATGCTCGGCCCAGATACGCTCAGCATCGACAGATATTTCCGCACCCTGGGCTTCGCAGACCGCGCCGCATCCGCCTGGGACAAGTTGGACGATGACACCCGTTACGCCCTTCAGACATACGCTGACGGCGTGAATGCCTATCTCAGCTCGCACAAAGGTGCCCTGCCACCCGAATTCCTGCTCGTTGGCACCAAGCCAGAGCCCTGGAGCCCGGTTGACACGCTTGTCTGGCAGAAAATGATGTGGCTGAGCCTGTCAGGCAATATGCGTCAAGAACTGGCCCGTGCCCGGCTGCTGACCAAGCTCTCGCCTGACCAGTTGCACACTATTTACCCTACCTATCCCGGCGACAAGGAGCCACCTTTCCCGGATATGGACACCATTTATGCGTCCCTGCCTCTTGAAAAGACCATCGCCATGATCGGTGGGGAACTACCGGAAGGCATCGGCTCGAACAACTGGGTGGTGAGTGGCGAGCGTACCAAAAGCGGCAAGCCGCTCCTTGCCAACGACCCTCACCTGGGGCTGACCACCCCCAGCATCTGGTATCTGCTGCGGCTGCATAACAACACAACCGGCGCCAACCTTGTGGGTGTGGGATTCCCTGGGTCGCCGTCCATCATCCTTGGGCGAAATGACAAAATAGCCTGGGGCTTCACAAACACAGCCACCGATGTGCAGGACTTTTTCATCGAAAAGCTGGTCGGGGAAGATAGCTATCTCACGCCTGATGGCCCCGCGCCTTTCACTTTCAGAAATGAACTGATCAAGGTGAAGGGGGCGCCCGACGTGCTGCTGAAGGTACGGGAAACCCGTCATGGCCCGGTCATGGACGACGCCCTCTCTTCACCGACTGAATTCAAGAAGGACGGCTATGCGCTGGCGCTCCAGTGGACTGCCCTGCAGAAGGAAGATACCGCAGTCCGGGGCTTGCTGGCCCTCGCGCACAGCAAAACCTTCGAGAATTTCAAGGCGGCTGGGCGCTTCTATTTTGGGCCAGAGCAGAATATGGTCTTTGCCGACACGGACGGCAACATCGGCTATTATGCCCCTGCCCTTGTCCCCATCAGGCACCCCGACAACGAGATCATGGGTCGCCTTCCCTCCCCCGGTTGGCTGGCCAAATATGATTGGCAGGGCTTCGTTCCCTATGACGAGCTGCCCACACGTTTCAACCCTGAGGGCGGCGTCATCGCCACAGCCAACGAGCGGGTCGTTGGCGACGATTATCCCTATTATATGACCCGCGACTGGGCGCAGCCTTATCGCGGCAACCGCATCAGGCACCTTCTTGAGTCTACGGAAAAGCACGATCTAGCAAGCTTCAAGGCTGTTCAGCAGGACATCACGTCCGACATGGTTCGGGAGCTGGCGCCCCTTGTTGCCGCAGCAGTTGGGACCAACCCTGAACATCAAGATATCGCCCATGCATTGGCCACATGGGATGGCGGCATGTTGGCAGACCGTCCTGAGCCGCTGATTTTCTATGTTTGGCTCCGGCACTATCAGGCAGCATTGATGGCCGATGAACTGGGCGATATGTATGGCGACTTCAAGCGCCTGCGCACGCGCCTGATCAAAAGCACCCTCTTCTGGTCAGACATCAAGCGCACAAAGATTGCGCCCGCCTACTACGAGCAACCGCCGCTGGAGCGCGCAAGCGCCATGGCGTGGTGCGACAATGTTGAAACCGACAGCACCAAAGAAAGCTGCCTGTCGCTCGCCGATGAAGCGATGCGTGCAACAATTGGGGAATTGTCCGAAAAACACGGGCCGGACTGGAAAAACTGGCGTTGGGGCAGCGATCATATTCTGATTCAGACCCACAGGCCGTTTAGCCAAGTTCCAGTGCTCAAAGACTTTTTTGAAATCAGCACCCCCATTGGCGGCAGCACGCACACGATCAATGTTGCTGGCGTCAGCCAGGCTGAAGGGATGTTGAATCAATCGACGTTCGGGCCGAGCTATCGCGGTATATTTGACCTCTCCAACCTGGACCGGTCGCTATACGCGCACCCCACGGGCCAGTCGGGAAATCCGCTTTCGGACCACTATGATGACCTGTTCCCCCTCTGGCGGGACGGAACTTATTTCACCATCGATACCACCGAAATCGTGCCCAGTGACAGCCGGCACGTTTTGAAACTGGTGCCAGCGCGTTAACCATATGCTTAAGCTTGCACTTTATCCTTAACAGCGGGATTTGAACGCACTATCGTGTTAAGCGGATTTGAGCAGCGAAGCGCTGGCGGGAGACAAGAGTGGCGGATGACGACGACGTAAGGCCGATTATCAAGAAGGTCAAAAAGGTGCAGGCAGGCGGCCACCATGGCGGTGCCTGGAAAGTGGCCTATGCCGACTTCACGACCGCCATGATGGCCTTCTTCATGCTGCTGTGGCCTTTGAACGTGGCACCGCCCGAAACGCTTGCGGGCCTTGCGGACTATTTCTCGCCAACCACAGCGGCAGTGTCCGGGCGGACCGGCTCGGATGCTGTTAACGCGCCATCAAGCGACAAAGTTGGCAACAACCCCTCGCCTGTGGTTGCCATCACCGTTCCCGGCCCACCACAAAGCGGCCCGACGGACGGCGACAAGCGTGGCCAGACCGATGAGGGCGGCGGGGACCCCAATTTCCCCAATGACCGATCCGTGAAGAACCTGCAGGCGCAGGAAGACGCCGCCTTCGCCCAGATGCAGGAACAACTGCGCCTTGCGATGCAGCAGTCGCCCGATCTGGCCGACATGTCGGATCAGCTGATCATGGAAATCACCGAAGACGGTATGAAAATCCAGCTTCTGGACAAGGACCGCCGGGCCATGTTCAAGAGTGGCACCGATGAACTCTATGACTTTGCCCGCAAGCTGCTGGCCGAGATTGGCCAATCCATCCAGACCCTGCCCAACCGTGTAACCATCCAGGGGCACACCGATGGTGGGGCCTTCGTGGGTCCGAACGGTGAAACAAACTGGGAGTTGAGCTCCAGCCGTGCCAACTCCGCGCGCCGGGTGCTGGATAATTCCGGTGTCACACAGGACCGCTTCTATGAAGTTGTCGGCAAGGCGGGGACCGATCCCTTGTATCCGGACCAACCCAATCGTACTGAGAACCGTCGCATCACAATTCTCGTTCTGCGGGAAGCGCCAGTAGTACCACCCAATCTCACCGGGTCCCAATAAGGACCCGGCCACCCAGGTCCAACCACAATAGATTTTCTCACATCTTTTGACTTGTCCCAATGGGGGCTGGTCTGTAACACTCGTTTCTTTCTGAGGGGAGCTGTCCGGCTAAGGACATCCAGCAACAATTGAGCATAGGTATCTGGTACTCTTATGGAATTAATTGAACCAACCATCCAGATGTGGCTGACGTTTGCCATCGTCCTCGGGGCGATTGTGGCCTATGCGTACGACCGTATTCCGCTTGAGATTTCCTCAATCACAACCATCGCCATGTTGCTGTTTGTCTTTGAGGTCCTGCCTCTTGTCGGCCCAAGCGGCAACTCCCTCATTACGACACGAGATCTCCTTCAGGGCTTCGCGGACCCTGCGCTCATTACCATCATGGCCCTTCTGGTCACCGGCCAGGGACTGGTGCAGACTGGCGCGCTCAACAGCCCTGCACGTCTGATGGTGAAATGGGGAAAGAACTTTCCGGGCCTCGTCATTCTCGCATGCCTGATCATCGTGATGCTGATTTCTGCCGTCATGAACAACACGCCGGTTGTCGTGATTTTCATTCCGATCCTTGCGGCCCTAGCCGACCGTATGGGCAAGAAATCCGCCATGGTTATGATGCCGCTGAGCTTTGCGGCCATTCTTGGCGGCAATATGACCAAGATCGGCTCATCCACCAACCTTCTAGCGATAGGCGCGTTTGAACAAACCGGCGGCGACACCATCGGCTTTTTTGACTTCACTGTCCCAGGCGCCGTGCTCGCCGCAGTCGGCTTCTTCTATGTGATCGTGATCGCACCGCGCCTTCTTGTGGACCGAGCAAGCCTTGCGAAACGCATGGCCAGCGGCGGTGGCAAACAGTTCCTGTTCCAGATGGAACTTACGCCAGACAATGGCCTGGTGGGCCAAAGCGCGATTGCCGGCATGTTCCCCGGGCTGAAGGAAGTCACGGTTCGCATGATCCAGCGCGGCACCGAAAAACTGTTGCCACCTTACGACGACATTACGCTGCAGACAGGTGACATTGTGCTGGTTGCTGCGACACGGTCGGTCATGACAGAGCTTCTAAATGCGTCCCCCGAGCTAGTATCTTCCGCTGAAGGCGAGGACGTTGACGACAAGGC
>JBNKYQ010000006.1:19500-29095 GCA_050300975.1 Kordiimonas sp. | reverse complement strand
CGGCAAGGGTGGCCTTATATTGGCGCTCTTCTTCCTGCTGATTATCGTCGGCGGTATCGGCGGCCTGTTCTTCGCCAAGGACAAGGTGATTGAAATCTATCCGCCAACCAAAGACTACTACGCCATGCTGGGCCTTGGCGGCCTCAGGACGGTTGAAAAGCTGAAGGGTGTCAGCCGCGAGAAGTGGCATGAGGAGCGTCGATGATTGCGCTCTCCGCTGCTGTCGGCAATGCGCAGTCAAATAATGCCGGCGATGTTGCCCTGGTGCAGGCGTGCCTGAAATTGGCGACAGACAAGAAAGGTCGCGCTTTTTATGACGGCATTGCAAACGGTATTGGTGGGAAAGCGCTGTGGTCAGCCCTTGCTCGTTTCCTGGATGAGGCGGGCTTTGGCGGCACCGTGCTCAAGCCCGGAAGCCAGGAGCTCAGGGTACTGGTGACGTCTATTCCGGGCAAATACCGTTTTATGCGGGCTGTGGGCCGAAGCAGCGTGCTGCATATCCCGAAAAGTCGATTTGGCCCCCGGGCAGACAAGGTCGCGACGGAATATGACATTCCCTTCCCCGGGGCGCTGTCGAAAGCTCTCGCAAAGGGTTTTCGGCAGGCAGTGTTCGAAAATGGTCTCTCGTTTACAGTGAGATACGACATTACCAATGACGGTCGGTTTTCCGTAACGATGCAGGTGCGCGACAGCCAGTGGGTGGACCCCACTAGCCTGCGTTTGTCCGGCACCTTGCCTACTCAGCTCAAAAGTTATGTCGCGAATGCAGTGGCCCGCCCGAGTGGACTGTTCAAGCTTGAAGGAGGAAGCAGCCTGACGATTGTATCGAAGAAGGCCTATCCGTTGATTTCCAAAAGCGTGCTTGATGGGTTCTGGGCCAAGTATGCCCCGGCCACCTATCCGCAGGATGACAGGCAAGCTGATGCAGTTGTCGCGCGCTGCAAGAGAGCCGTTTCCATGATATATTTCTTTGGTGGCGACGGTGTCAAAAGCAAGCTGGGAGCCTACAGCGGGTGCTTCAGTGCAGATGCAAAAACCGATCCGACCAGGGCGGCCTTCGCCGAAAAAGCCGTCGGGCTGCAATTTGCCTATTTCAAATCCAAAAAGCTTGGCCTTGCCCTTCTTGACGCGAAGATAGACAACGAACGGGCCTTCCGGGCCTATATTGATAATATGCCAGCCAGGAAACGGCATTTTGCCATCAAGGCAAAAGCCCGCGGCAGGATAACGGAAGAAGCCGGGGAAGAAGTTGGCGAGACGATCATGGAGCGGCAGCTGTCAGGCGTGTCGAAGCCTGCTTCTGTCTTTACCAAGGCCGGACGGGGCTTTCTTGACTTCATGAAGGTCAAGGACGCTGTGGAAGCTGGTGTCCTTGGCATTCAATATATCGACAACCTGTTTGATCTGCTGGATGAGCAATATGTGCTTCTTGCAAGGATGCGCGACTATATGGAGATTCAGGAGGATATCCGCCGACAGATCTCAGAAAACAATGAAAGCGAGTTTGCGATCCGTGCAGCAAGGGATGTGCTGGAAACGCAGAGCGGCATCTGGATCCCTTTGCTGATGGCAGAGCTTGAGGAGTCACTTCGGCAGCAATTCGACGACGTCAGGTCAAGGATGGAGGGTGACAAAAACGCGCGGGGCGTGCTGGCACGGTTCAGAATTCGCCTCGCAGTGGATCAAATGGAAATCCGGACGGACAATCGTGACGCCATGGCGCCGGTTCTCGCCAACTAGGATACGCGGGGCTGTTGCCTTCATCCAGCGGGTGTCATGCCCATGCGGTTGTAGCACCGCTCCATGTTGACACTTTTGCTCCCCAACTCCTCTCGTGCCACTTCTATCTCGCCCTGCCAGGCACGAAATTTTGCCCCGACAACATCCAGGAAGCCAAGCCTGTCGCTTAGCCGGTCATGGGCGCGCTCGTCATAGGGCTGATCATCCTGTTTCAATGCTTCCAGCAGCTCGAACTGCTTCAGGGCCCAGGCGTCCTTGTCTCGGACATTGAGTTGGTCCCTGATCACGCAGTAAGCCTGCGCATAGGCATAATGAAATCCCTTTTGCGCCATTTCATGGATCAGGTCGAGCGCCAGGGTCGTTTCAGCCTCCTCGTCTATATCGTAGCCGACTTTGCGCCGGCTTTGCGTCACGGCAGGATCAAAAGCCAGCTCAACGAACCGTTTGTTCGCCCAGGCATTTCTGTGATGATCCACATCATCAAACCTGATGGTTGATGTATCGAGCGCGAGCTTTACCCAGTCAAACTCCACGCTTTCAGGGGCCTCGACCCGGATCTCGCCTTTGCGCACAGCTTCTGCGATGTCCAGAAATGCGGGACCGCCCTTGGTAAAGGCAGCCAGGAGCTCCTGACGCGCAAGGTTGAAGACGTCTGTGTTGCCAACCCGGTACTTGAGCGTGCGGTAAAGGCTTCCAGCCAGTTCATCTTCGCTCAGAAGCTCGCCAAGCGGGACAGGCTGAAATTGATCGAGCGCCGCCTTGATTTCAAGGCTGCCGACATAGCTGTTCAATTCATCGATGGTCTTGATTTCCGACATCGCCTCGACCCCAGCCTTTTTGTCGGCCCAGTCGTTCCAATACAGAACGTATGTCTCCGACGGCTGTTGTGCCTGGACCACTCGATAGAGCGTTGGCCCAAGTTTGTAGCGGACGTTCTCTGTGTAGGCTTCCAGCAGGCTGCGATCTTTCGTGACACAGTCGCCTTGCCAGAAGGAGACCAGCAAGTTGGGGACATCAATCCCCATCTGTGAAAAACGCCTAACCTTCCATGCTTCTTCTGAATCTCGCATAGGGCGGAGAGGGATTTCCCTGCTGATCGGCAGGGGAGGGTCCAGCAACCTTTGCGCCAGGGGTTTCAGCGCTTTCCCCAATTCTTCAGGAGTATATGCGGCGCACAATGCCTGCCAATTTTCCTGAATGCGTGCGTGACCGTTTCCAAAAGGTTGGGTGTTCGCAATGTCTGCTAAGGATGGTAGCGCGTCTGCCGCCAAGAGGCCCCGACCGGTCCCACCTGCCAGGCAGGTCGCAACAATTGCAAAAGCCAGAATACGTTTGATCACACAACTTTCCCCATCATGCATGCCTGCAATGTTTGTTTGCACCATAACAATTACTGGCTGTGTGAAGCAATGCCAAAAAGAACAAAAGAAGAACTTTTGTGAGGCAAACTCCTGTAGTGAGGAAAGAGCGGGGTGGGGTGGCCATTTGGACCTGAGGACGCCAATCACTCTAATCTTTGGGGGTTGAACCCCACCCGGTAGGCTGTGGTGATATGTTGTTATATGGTTGCAAAGATACCGCAATAGGTGTGAACAAAGCCTTAGCAAGCATGCTTAATGCACGTTAACTTTGTGAGGATGCAGCCACTGATCTACGGCAGTTCTCAGAAGTTTTTCAGGATGATCAGCTTCTTCGCCAGCGCCAGCTTGGTGTGCTCATAGGCGATATGCAGATCGAAATACAGCTGATTGAGGCCCTCAAGTCTTTCCTTGCCGGACCGGATTTCAACCTTGGCGGCCAGATGCGCCACCTTTTCCGCGCCAAAGGTCACGGATGCCGACTTGAACTGGCTCGCAAACATATGCACGCGGGCACAGTCACCCGCTTCGATCGCGTCGCTCAGTTCATCCAGCAGGCTTGGGGCGGCGGCCAAATAGTCCTCGATCAGACCAATCATCCCGCCCTTCAGAAGCTCGCCATATTCCCGGAAGGTGTCCCAGTTGACATATTCCATCTCATCCGAGACATCTTCATACCCGCCAGCGATTTCCACATCCGCGTCCTCGCCTGTCAGGTGGCGGTTCACCATCACCTCTAGGCTGACCCGGTCGACCGGTTTCTTGATGCAGTCGGTCATGCCGGCGTCCATGTAAACGCTGTTTTCAGGGCCTGACATTTTTGTTGTGACGGCAATGATCGGCAGGGGCGCCTTTCCGGCCTTTTTCTCCATGGCGCGCAACCTTTTGGTGGCTTCAACGCCGCCCATCTTCGGCATCATGATATCCATGAACACCATGTCATAACAGCCAGCCTCGAACGCCTTCAGCGCTTCCTTGCCATTCATTACATGATCGTATGTGATGCCCATCTCATCCAGGGCACGGCCCAGAATTTTTGCCATCACGGGCATGTCGTCCACCACAAGCGCGTGGCGGGCTTCCTGGTTTTTGGGCGAGGAAGACTGGCTCTCTTCAGGCATCAGTGCGACATCACGCATGTTGAATTTGCTCCTGCAAAATCACTCAATTGGTCACTCAAAACTTTGCCTGAGGGTATGGCAGTCTTGCTGCCTTTTCTTTGCCTGCCCCTTTTTTGCCGGACATTCCTATCCAAAAAGTTAAAGATACAATTTTAAGGAAATGGTTTTGTTGGCCAGCCTGGCGGGATTACATGTTCTGCAGCAGAACCAGCTTCTTCTTCAGCCCATGCTGTGCACGTTCAAAGGCGACATGGAGCTCGTGAAAGGCGGGAAGCGCTCCGCGGATATCGCCGTTCTTGCCCATGATCTCCAACTTCGCCGCAATGTCGGATACGCTTTCTGCTCCAAAAACCTGGCTCGTGGATTTGAACTTGTGGGCATGGAACTGCACGGCTGCTGCATCATCTTCCTCAATCGCCTTGCCGATGTCCGCTAGCAGGTCAGGGCCCGCCACCAGATAGTCCTTCAGGAAATGCTTGAACTTGTCCTTCAGGATGGCCCGGTATTCATTCAGGGTTTCCCAGTTCAGGATATCCAGGCCGTCATTTTCAAAGGCCGTAGTTTCAAGCTCGCTGGCTTCGACAACGGCATGCTTTTCCTCGATCCCCAGATGTTCCTTCATCACGGTAGCCAGGTTCAGCCGGTTGATCGGCTTCTTCACCACCCCGCTCATGCCCTCACTCAGATACTGGTCTATATCCCGTTCAGACACGCGCGCGGTGACGGCCACGATGGGAATCGCCTTATAGTGGGGGCTGAGTTTTCTGATTTCCTGCGTTGCCTGCACACCGCCCATCTTGGGCATCAGGATATCCATCAGGATCAGGTCATAGTCTGTCGTGCCCGCGGCCTCGATCGCCTTCAAGCCGTCGGTGACGCGTTCGTGCCGGACGGGGAAAGCCGATAAAAGCTTGGCAATGATCTGCCCCATCACAGGATTGTCTTCGACAACAAGGACAAGCGGACCGCCCACCTCCGGCATCGCGATTGCGGAGGCCTGTGTTTCATCATTGGCGGGTGCGATTTGAGCGGTCTCTGGGTCGTCCTGCATGGTCAGCCTGGTTGCTTATTCGTGAGGCGGAAAGGGTACACACAACTCTGGGGCCAAACTATCACAAAACCGTTAATGCCCCAATATTCCGTTCAGCCCCTATTCATGCCTTGCATCCGATCCTCAAAAGGCGAAGATATGAAGCAGGAAAAGGAAAGGGTGGCCTATGAAAAAAACTTCTGGCGGTTCTGGCGACGACATTGACCCTGGCGGCCTGTGCCGGAAACTCAGCAGATAGTGGCGAACCTGCGCGTGATATCAGCCCGTTTGATTATGTGACGCTGAGCAAGTCCCCCTGTTTCGGGGCATGCCCCGTCTATGACATCACGCTGCAGGGCGATGGCCGGGTGACCTATCATGGCGGGCGCTTCACTAAGATGCAGGGCCAGCACAGCGCCACCTATTCCGCCAGCCGCTTCCTTGAAGTGTTGAGCATGCTTGAGATGCGCGGCTTTGCCGATTTCGATGACGCCTACACCCGCGATACCTGCCAGCCCTGGGCAACGGACCATCCAACCGTGACGGTGGAGCTGAAGTCCGCGGGGCTCACCAAGAAGCTGGTCTGGTATACCGGGTGCCGCGGCATTGAAGAGCGCGGGCGGCTTGAAGGCATGGTGGATGAGTTGGAGCGCATCCTCGATGTGCAGGCTTTCATTGGCACGCCTTCGGAACGCACACCCAGGCGGCGCTGACCGGATTTCTGTCTCCAGCTTGTGAACCTTTCGGCGCCCAGGCGCGTCTAAAAGGAAACGCCGGGATCACGACAGCCCGAAAAAGTCCAAAAGGCACAGGTGGCATCTCACCCGTGCCTTTTGTTTTTTGCAGGCTTTCTTTGCCAGCCTTTTCCTGAAGGCGTCATTCATTTTCGGTTCAGGGCGCATGCGCCATAACAGGGTCACAAGAACAGAACCACCACGACAGCAACCAGTGGGGAGTAGATATGACCTTCGTAAACGAAATTGACGGCGACTATGTATTTGACGGCTCCGGCATCGACAGCTTCTTCCGCGGCGGCAGCGGCGATGACTTCATCGTTGGCGGCTCCGGCGATGACTATCTGATCGGCGGCTCCGGCGATGACTTTATCGTCGGCGGCGGCTTTTCTGATGGCCGCATTCTGCATATCGATTGGTATGGCGACAAAAACTTCTTTGCGCCAGTTGATTACGATGGCCCGACAGCAGAAGGCGCAGACACCCTGATTGGCGGCGCCGGTGACGACACCTTGATCGGCGGCGGTTGGGACGATGGCGCCGTAAATGACAATGGTTGGTATGATTATGGCGAAGAGGTCTCGGCTGATGTGTACGCGATCTACTATCCCTACCCATACCCCGACAATGTCATCTGGGCCGGCAGCGGCGATGATGTGGCGGTGGGCGGTAACGCCAACGACATCATCGGCGGCGGTACCGGTGACGACGACATCTTCGGTGCCGGCGGGCGTGACATTCTGTACGGTAGCTGGGGCTATGATACCCTTGATGGCGGTTCTGGCGACGATGATATCTACTCAGGCGGTGGCGATGACCAAGCCTATGGCGGTGCAGGCAATGATGTCGTTTTCGGCGGCTGGGGCGATGACACCCTCGATGGCGGCTCCGGCGATGACGAGCTATACGCAAGTGACGGCGATGACCTGGTTTATGGCGGTGACGGCGCCGACCTGATCTATGGGTCTACAGGCTATGACGACCTGTTTGGCGGTGCTGGTGGCGATTTGATCTTCGGTGGCTCCGGCGACGATATAATCGCCGGCAACAGCGGGAATGACGAAATCTATGGCGGCAGCGGCTGGGACACCATCTGGGGCGACGCGGGCCATGATGACATCTATGGCGGCGCCGGCAATGATGTGATTACCGGTGGCAGCGGAGAAGATTATTTCTATTTTTACGATGGTCATGGCGACGACATCATCACCGATTTTGATGTCTGGGATGACACGCTTGTTCTGTCCGGAGTGTCGGATATTCAGAACTATGATGACCTGGAATATTATAGCTACCAGACATGGGTAGATGGTGAATACGGTCTGATGATTGAAACGGCTGTGTATGACAGCATCTTCCTGGAAGGCGTTTCGGTCTATGACCTGAACAATTTGGATGTGGTTTTCTGATCCCTGTTTTAAGTACCCTCTGGAGAGACTTGCGCCGCATCATGCGGCGCATTTTCAAGGGCGCCAAGAGGGGAGGTGGTGCCTTTCGAGGTGGTCAATATATCCGCGGACAGGGGGTGCAGGTGGGGCAGATAGAAATTGCGATGTGCCCGATTTGAAAGCAGCTTGGGTGGGGCGCTATGCCTGCGAGAGTCAAAAATGTGTGAAGTGCGTGAAATATATTGAAAGAATAGATCTTTTAGGGCGTTAACTGGTTTGACGAACGACTCGCGGGCTGATAGCTTGCCCGTAACTAAATAATATTGTCGATTTATGGGGATTCGTAATGGCGACGTTCAATGGCACAGTCAACAATGATAGTCTAACAGGGGGTGCGGACGCTGATACCATTATTGGTGATGCAGGCCTTGATACGCTTCGTGGCGGTGGTGGCGCCGACCGAATATTCGGCTGTGACGACAATGACCTGATTCATGGTGAAGCAGGCAACGACCAGATCAGTGGTGGCGCCGGCAACGATACGATCTTCGGCTGTGATGATGCTGACATTCTGATCGGTAATGGTGGTCTTGACAGCATCGAAGGCGGTGAAGGCAACGACACCATTTATGGCTGTGCCGATAACGACACCATTATGGGCGATGGTGGTGTTGACGAAATTTACGGTGATGCAGGTGCTGACTCCATCCATGGTGGGACCGGGAATGACCAGATCAGTGGTGGCACCGAAGCCGATGAGATTTTCGGTGATGATGGAAATGATCTGCTGCTTGGTAACGATGGTGCGGATGTAATCTCCGGCGGCAATGGCGCGGACAACATCTTCGGGTGCGACGATAATGACAGCATCAGCGGCGGTAGCGATAACGATACCGTCGACGGTGGCGATGGCCTTGATACTATCACTGGTGATGGTGGTGCTGACAGCCTTCGCGGTGGCGCAGGCAATGACCTGATCAGCGGCGGTGACAGCAATGACAAGCTGTATGGTGACGGGGAAAACGATACCCTGCATGGTAACGCCGGTGTTGACGAACTTTATGGTGGAGCCGGCGATGACAGCCTGTTCGGCTGTGATGATGCCGATAAGCTGTTTGGTGAAGCTGGTGCTGACAGCCTTTCCGGTGGCAGTGGTAACGATAGCCTCGTTGGTGGCGACGGTAACGACACCCTTGAAGGCGGCGTTGGTAATGATACGCTCGACGGTGGTTCTGGCGCCGATGAAATTCGTTTCAATGGCGCAATTGATTCTGTTTCCGATATAACCAAGTCCGGTTCGACTTATACTGTAAATGTTGAAGGAACCGACCGCGTAACCAATTTTGAATCCCTGGTTTTCACGGGTGTAACGCTGAGCTCCACGACTGACGCTGACATCGACAGTATTACGAATGAGACCATCAATTCAGGCAGTGCCACTCGTTTCACGGTTTATGACAATGTGATGCACTGGGACGCGGACGGCTCGACTCCACTTTCGACGCCTTATGGCGACGACGACTGGTCCATCACCGCGATTGATGGTAACGCCGTGGCTATCGGCGGCACTCAGGCTGTTACGTCCGGTACCTTCACTGCGCTGGATGTGGACGGTGACGGTGTTGTGGAAACCTTGTCTTTCACGCGCAATTCTGACGCGGCCAATACGGCAGCAGACTTCACGGATGCAGTTGATATCACGCTGACCAAACAGTCTGATGCCAGCACAGTCACGGTAACTGTCAATCTCAATCATGATGTGGACAATGTCTTTGTCGGCGATGATGGTGGCGACGTTATTGTCGCAAGCGACAGTAACGACACGATCACCGGCGGCAATGGTGTTGATAACATCACAGCCAATGGCGGGAACGACACCATCCTTGGTGGTGACGGCGCTGACGTTATTGATGGCGGCGATGGGAATGACACAATTGATGGCGGCGATGGGAATACAGACAGCGACGACGGTGCAATTGATAATTTGACCGGCGGCGCCGGTGCGGACAGATTGCTCGGCCACGATGGTAATGATGTGCTGGCCGGTGGTACAGGCAACGATACGCTGATCGGTGGCGACGACAATGACGCACTCGACGGGGTGCAAAATGATAGTAATGGTAGTAGCACCCCCGATCGGGTGCAAGGTGGTAGTAGTGACGGTGGAGATGAAGTCGGTATGCCTTAGGCTGCTGCACCAAAAGGGGTGTTTGCAGGGAGTTTT
>JBNKYQ010000006.1:0-19490 GCA_050300975.1 Kordiimonas sp. | reverse complement strand
AGGCGGTGAGGACTTCCGGGTCTTTGTTCAAGGAACCGACACGGTTACAGACGTTGAAACCCTGCAGTTTGATAATGTGACGCTTTCTACTGCGACCGCGGAAGATGTAGGGCTTTCCTTTAGCCTGTCGGCGCTGTCGGGAGCTACAGATGCTGATACGATTGCCCAATATGTTCTGGCCTGGGATCCAACCCTGTTACCTGGCGGGGACCCTCTGCAGGCATCCTATTCGGACGGCGATTGGACTATCTATCGGGTGAATGGTTCGAGCGTGAGTGCAGGCTCCACCGTGAACCTAAGTTATGGTTCGCTGACTGTTTCCAACGGCGGCAGCGGCCAGGTGGATACGATAACCTTCACAGGCAGTACAGACGCGAGCGATGCAAACAATGCCGATGATCAGTCACAAACGGTAACTGTGTCGCTTCGAAATGTTGCCACGAGTGAAACAGTTAACCTGAGCCTTGATGTAACCCTGCTGGCTGATACGACCTTTGAAGGCACCAGTAGCAGTGAAAATATCGTCGGTGGTGCGGGTAACGATACCATGGACGGTGGTGCAGGCAACGACACTATCGACGGCCTTGGTGGGAACGACACGATCAATGGCGATGCGGGCAACGACCGTCTGTATGGTAATGCCGACGACGACAGCCTGTCTGGTGGCGCGGGTGCAGATAGCCTTGATGGTGGCACCGGCAATGACACCCTTATCGGCGACGGCCAGTTCGATACCTTCAATGATACTTTGATCGGTGGCGAAGGTAATGACTCACTGTTGGGCGGCAAGGGTAATGACAGCCTGACCGGCGGTGCGGGGAATGATACCATCGACGGTGGTGCCGGTACCGATACAGCCGTGTTCGACGGCAGCATCACAAGCGGCGCCGATATCGGTGATGGCGGTGCCGGTACTTTCACGGTAACCGTTGAAGGTACTGACAATGTCGATAATGTCGAAACGTTGAAGTTTGACAACGTTACCCTTTCTGCCAGTACCGCGCAGGATATCGTGGCCGACGTGGATTTGGTTGCGGTCGCAGGCGGTAGTGACAACGATACCTATGCTGACGGAATTATTCGTTGGGATCCTAGCAATGCAGACCCACTGACAAGCTGTGACGATGCCGACTGGACAATTGTATCGGTAGATGGCACGGCGGTAAGCGACGGCTCTGTCGTACAGGTGGATCTGGGTACCATTACGGTATCCGATGCCATTGGCGGTGACAGTACTATCGATACCATCACCTTCACTGCGTCCAGTTCGCTTGCGAATGAGGCCAGCAACGTTGATGACACCATTCAGGTTGTGATCGCCAATGCTGCAAACTCCGATGATACGACCACATTGACAATTAACCTGACAGTTGATGCAGATACCGCTTTCACTGGAACATCGGGCAGTGATAAGCTGGTTGGTGGCAGTGATGGTGAAGACTTCGATGGCGGCAACGGCGCGGACGGGATCCGTGGCGGTGGTGGTAACGACACCATCGACGCAGGTGCTGGCAATGACTTTGTCACTGGCGACGACGGAGATGACCTGATCGTTGGTGGTGACGGGAACGACGGCATTTTTGCTGGTGGCAGCACTAAAACTGGCAATGACAGTATTCGCGGTGACGCTGGCGACGATGAAATCGGCGGCGGCCTTGGAAATGACTTGCTGATCGGCGGTGGCACCAATTCCAATCGATTCAGTGTCAATGACACATTGAGTGATGACGGCAAAGACACCATCTATGGTGGCGCCGGCGACGACACAGTTGTTGGTGGTGACTGGGATGATGGCGTTGGCCAGGACGGCGTGGTTGCCGCGGGCGAAGTTGGTACGGGCACAGATGCAAATGTCCTGTGGGGCGGCGCAGGTAACGATGATGTTTATGGCGCTGGTGGCGCAGACCGCATTGGTGGTGGCGCTGGTAACGACGACATCAGTGGTGGTGCCGGCAACGATACGATCTACGGCGGTATCGGCGCAGCGGCCATTTCGAACGATACCATCGACGGTGGTGCTGGCAGCGACAGCATCTATGGCGGCGATGGTGATGACTCGATCCTTGGCGGCACGGGCAATGACCTGATTTACGGTGGCTCGGGTGACGATGTCGTTGATGGCGGCGCGGGCGATGATGCCCTCTATGGCGGTACCGGTGATGACACCATCACAGCAGGTGATGGTGATGACACGCTGACCGGTGCAGCCGGTGCAGACATCTTTATCTTCAGCGACGAGACCAACGCGGTTGATATCATTGAAGACTTCGACCTGACACAAGACGTGATCGACCTTTCGGCGATTCTTGCAGCGTCTGACACCAACACCGGCGACGGTGACGGTGACTTCGAAACGTTAGTCGAAGTGAAAGGCGAAGCTGACGAAACCACGATTGATGGTAAGTCTGGCGTGCTGATCTCGCTCGGCGAGACCTACTCGCTGTTCATCGTTGGTGTTACTCTCAGCGATCTGACCAGCGATCACTTCAACCTTTAAGGGTTCAGATGGTGCAAGCATTCAGCCCCTCGGCCTTGGCCGGGGGGCTTTTATTTCGATTGGTTTTGGAATTGCAGCCTAGCTGCCTTTGGGCTTAGATGGCGATGATTGCAATCCGGGGAAATGGCGCCGCCCAGTATGGCAGGACAGACTGAAACACAAATCGAGACCGTAAAGCTGATGGTGCGGGAAGCAGATCCCGCGCTTTCCGGTCAGGATATTCTGTCCGTGCGTGAACATGAACGCCTTGCCGGCATGCATGAAGGCGCCCGTCCGGCCTTTGTGACCGCCCGGCGCATGTTGCGCGCTGCCCTCGGGGATCATATGGGATTGCTGCCCAAGGCCGTGCCCCTGCTTCAGGAAGGTGCAGGACGTATTTCCATCGAGGGCTTTTCCGAAGATGAACCGCCTTATTTCTCTGTCTCGCATACCGGGGCAGCAGAAGAAGGCATCGCTGCGGTTATTGTTTGCAACAGCAGCCCGGTGGGCATTGATATCCAGCAGCTTGACCCCAGCGTGGACTGGCGCCGGGTGGCCGAGCGTCGTTTCCCGGCAGAAGACTGGATGCTCCTCTCAGCTATGTCGGATGAGATCGGCAGGCTGATGTTCTTCACCCTCTGGTCGATCCGGGAGGCGTTCGTCAAAATGGAAGACGGCAAGCTGATGCCGTACCTCCGGGATATCAAGATCGACCTGACGGCCCGCCCACCCAAGCTTGCAACGCCCACCCCAAAGGGGCTTGATGACGCCTACATCTATTTCGATTTTAATCCCGACCATAACCTGATGATCGCAGCGGTCGCGGAAAAACCGGTCCGGATCGATCTGGATCTGGATATCCAGCCCGTCAGCAGGCGCCCCGACCCGCTCAGGAACCGTGCCGAATAAGCCCGTCACACACTTTCATTTCTCCTCTGCGTGACGGCTATTTGGCGCTGGCGCTGGCTTATGCTATGATGTTCGCGGGTGACCGGATAAATTTCAGAAGAAATCACAGGCGCATCGCTTGAAGGGCGTGCCGTGCCGGAACGGTTTAAGACGTCAAAATGACGCCGACTGTGTCTGAAAAAAATGGGTAGGAGAAGGCAAAATGGCTTTTTCCGTAAATACGAACGCGGGTGCCTTTCTCGCGCTTCAAAGTCTTAATCAAACAAGCAGTCAACTGGAAACGACACAGCGGCGCATCAACACCGGTCTTAAGGTGGAAAGCGCCAAGGATAATGCCGCGACCTATGCAATCGCGCAGAACCTGCGTGGTGATATTGCAGGGCTGAATGCGGTCAAGAGCTCACTGGACCGGGCTATTTCCACGCTTGATGTTGCGGTCGCCGCGGGCGAGGCGGTCTCTGACCTGCTGACCGAGCTTAAAGAAAAGGCGGTATCGGCCAAGGATACCGGTATCGATAGCGCCAGCCGTACTGCGCTTAATGACGAGTTCGTCGAGCTTAGAGATCAGATCTCCAGCATTGTGGAAAACGCGGAATTCAACGGCGCCAACGCCGTCGATGGCAGCGGCACCGATATCGTGGCGATCACGAATGATAGCGGCAGCAACACCATCACGATTGGGTCCCAGGACCTGACGCTTGGCGGTGCCGTTGTTACGCTTTCGGCGACGCAGGAGATATCAAGCGCCGCACTGGCTTCCACGGCGGTCGCGACCATTTCGGCATCTGCCGCCAATGTCACATCCGCCTTGTCTGCGCTCGGGGCAGGGTCTACAAGGCTCGAAATCCAGCGCGAGTTCGTCGGCAAGCTGTCGGACACCATCGAGGTGGGGATCGGCAATCTGGTGGATGCGGACCTTGCGAAAGAGTCGGCTACCCTGCAGGCCTTGCAGGTGAAGCAGCAGCTTGGCCTGGAGGCTCTGTCGATCGCCAATAATTCACCAAGCGCCGTGCTGACACTTTTCCAGTGACGGTTGCTGGCCCGGTCGTGATATAATGGCGCTGGGCCTGAGATTGAGGACGCTGGCATGGGGATGTCGGCATAGTTAGACCAGAAGGGTGCGTTACATGGTTTTCACCGTGGATCCAAATGCAGGCGCGTTCGCTGTCCTGCAGAACAAGAAACAGGCTGGCCGGGGCCAGGCTGACATTCAAGCCAAAGCCGAGCAGGCAGATCACGACCGGAACAGCGATGATGCTGTCTCTGTGGCGGATCACCTGAAGGGCGACGCCAGTGGCCTTGAGGCGGTGAAAGCGTCGCTCAGCCACGCGGCCTCAGCACTTGATGTGGCATCCGCGGCCGCCGGCAAGGTATCCGACCTGTTGTCGCAGTTGCAGGAAAAGGCTGAGCGCGGCCTTGACCCAGAGCTTGATGATAGCGCCCGGGCGGCGCTCAGTGAGGCTTTCGCGACCGAACGCGACCTGATCAGCGACGTGGTGCGCGATGCTGAGTTTGACGGCATCAATGCGGTCAAGCGCGGCGGGCAGGCGATTGCAGCCGTGACCAGTGCAAATGGTCGCCGTGCGGTCGAGATTCCGCCACAGGACCTGGCGCTTGGCGGTCCGAATGTGACGCTTAAGCCCGGTCAAGGGCTTGAAAGCGTAACGGCGGCGGCGGACACGCTTGAGTCTGTTGTGGCGTCACGCGCCAATGTCGCCGATGTGCAGGCGGTGTTCGAAGACGGCCATGAGCGCATCAGCGCGCAGCAATCCTTCATTGGCAAGCTTTCGGATACCATTGAAGCCGGTGTCGGCAACCTTGTGGAGCCAAGCCTGGAGCGGGAGACCGCCAATTTGCAGGCGCTTCAGGTGAAACAGGCACTGGGCGTTCAGACCTTGCCGATCGCCAACCAGCGGCCACAGGCGATCCTGTCGCTTCTGAAATAACGGGTCTTTTCTGTCGCGGGTGTCACTGCAGTCTTGCGCTTTCCTGCCGCCCGCGCTAGCCATGGCACTATAAGACAACTATCGGGGGAAGCTATGGCTCGCACTATCTCACTCGGGCGAGATATAACGGTCGCAAACGATGCGCCATTCGTTCTGTTTGGCGGCATGAATGTTCTTGAAAGCAAGGATCTTGCCTTTGAAGTGGCAGGGGCTTTTGTGGATGTCACCAAGAAGCTTGGCATTCCCTATGTGTTCAAGGCGTCGTTTGACAAGGCGAACCGCTCCAGCGTGCATTCCTTCCGTGGCCCGGGCCTTGATGACGGCCTGCAGCTTCTTGCAGACATCAAATCCAAATTTGACGTGCCGGTGATCACCGACGTGCATGAGCCCCACCAGGCTGCCCCGGCGGCTGAGGTGGCGGATGTGATCCAGCTGCCCGCATTCCTTGCACGCCAGACAGACCTGGTGACGGCGATGGCGCAGACGGACGCTGTGATCAATGTGAAGAAGCCGCAGTTCTTGGCGCCTGAGGAAATGCGGCACATCATCAAGAAATTCAAGGAAAGCGGCAACGACAAGGTCATGCTGTGCGAACGCGGCAGCTGCTTTGGCTACAACAACCTGATTGTCGACATGCTGGGCATGGACGTGATGAAGGAATATGCACCAGTGGTGTTTGACGCCACCCACGCGCTGCAGCGCCCAGGCGGTCGCAGCGATAGCGCCGGCGGCAGGCGCGAGCAGGCAGCGGCACTCGCGCGGTCCGGCATGGCGCTCGGCATCGCGGGCCTCTTTATCGAGGCGCACCCGAACCCGGATGAAGCCCTGTGTGACGGCCCCTGCGCGCTGCCGCTTGATAAGCTTGAGCCGTATCTGGCGCAGATGAAAGCTGTTGATGCGCTGGCGAAAAGCTTTCCGGCGCTGGTAACGGAGTAGGCGATCATGGATATTCGGCTTCTGGTTCTGGATGTAGACGGGGTGCTGACCGACGGTACGATCCTCTATTCCGCCGAAGGCGAGGAGCTGAAAGCCTTCAACGTGCAGGACGGCCTTGGTATCAAGCTTCTGATGCGGTCAGGTTTTGAGGTTGCAGTGATTTCCGGTCGGGGCAGCGCGCCGCTTGAACGGCGTCTCGACGACCTGGGCATCTATCACCGCCGCTTCAAGTGCAAGGACAAGGTAGCCGCCCTTGAGGACATCTGTGACGAAGTGGGCTGCATGTTCGACCAGGTGGCCTTCATGGGCGACGACCTCATCGACCTGAAGGTGATGCGTGCCGTGCGCTTTGCCGTGGCACCACCGAATGCGGTACCTGAGGTGCTTGAGGCCGCGCATCATGTCACGGAGCGCCTGGGCGGACATGGCGCCGTGCGTGAGCTGTGTGACTATCTGGCTGCCCTCAAGGGCATCCGTTTCGCCGACTATTACGTCACGCCCGAGGAGGACTAGGGCATGACCTTCAAGATTGTGATCCCCGCGCGCTATGCGTCCTCCCGGTTGCCGGGCAAACCACTGGCGGACATTGGCGGCAAGCCGATGATCCAGCATGTGTGGGAGCGCTGCAACGAGACGGGTGCGGCTGACGTGGTTGTGGCCACAGATGACGCCCGGGTGTTTGACGCGGCGCGCGCCTTTGGTGCCCAGGCTGTGATGACTGCCCCGGACCATGCGTCCGGCACCGACAGGATCGCCGAAGTGGTGGATATCCTGGGCTGCAAGGACGATGAGATCATCGTCAATGTGCAGGGAGATGAGCCCATGATGCCGCCTGTGTTGGTGCAAACGGTGGCGGATCTTCTGGCGGGTAACCCGGATGCGGCACTGGCGACGGCCAGTCATGCGATTGCCAGCATGGATGACCTCCTGAACCCCAATGTTGTGAAGGTGGTGACCGACAAGGCAGGCAGTGCCTGTTATTTCTCCCGCAGCGCCATCCCGCACGAGCGCGGCGCCGACCGGCCTGACCTGCAGCGCTTTGCCTACCAGCGCCATATTGGCATTTATGCCTATCGGGCTGGGACGCTGAGGCAGCTGACGCTGCTGCCACCCGCCCCGCTTGAGGAACTCGAGGCGCTTGAACAGTTGCGCGCCTTGTATCACGGCATGAAAATCATGGTCGCCGAAGTAGCCGATGCGCCGCCTGCAGGTGTTGACACTGACAAAGACCTGGCGGCCGTGCGCGCCATGATGGGAGTAGCCTCGTGACCGAAGGTGCTGCAGACAAGAACCAGGCACCCCGTGCGCTGACGGCCTCCGCGGGCATTGCGGGCGACCCGCTGTTGCCTGCCCTTCTGGGGTGTGAGGTCAGGAAAGGCTTGTCCGGCGCACGCGACGGCGATGTGGTCGTGGGCTGGGGCCAGAAGGAAAACACTGAAAAGGCGCGGGCCTATGCCAAGCGCCGCAATATGGAATATTGGCGCCTCGAGGACGGCTTCCTGGGGTACCTGAGCCACCCGTCACTGGACCGGCGCCGCCTGTCGCTGGTGGTGGACAAAAGCGGCATCTATTATGACGCCCATACGCCAAGCGACCTTGAAGGCCTGTTGAACCGGGATGACTGGATCACAGATGACCTGCTCGCCCGGTCGCGCGACGCCATGGCCCGCATCCGGCGCTGGCGGCTGTCGAAATATAATCACGCGCCTTTCGATATCGCGCCAGACCTCAGGGAAAAACTGAACGCCTTCAAAGGACCAAAGGTGCTGGTGGTTGACCAGACGTTCGCCGACCAATCCATCCAGTACGGTATGGCGAGTGACGGCATGTTCATGGAAATGATGCAGACGGCGCTTGAGGAAAACCCCACATCACTGGTGCTGGTAAAGGTGCACCCGGACGTGCTGGCGGGCACCAAGAAGGGCCATTTCGACCTTGAGCGCACCCACGACCGTGTGATGTTCATCGCCGACGACGTCGCGCCCCAGGCCCTGATGGAGCGCGTGGACCATGTGTATGTGGTGACCAGCCAGATGGGTCTTGAAGGCCTGATCGCGGGCAAGAAGGTTACGTGCTTTGGCTTGCCATTCTATGCCGGTTGGGGACTGACCCACGACAGGCAGCTGTGTGAGGCGCGTATCGCAAACCGCAGTCTTGAGGAACTGTTCGCTGCCGCTTTCATCATCTATAGCCGCTATGTGGACCCCTTCACTGGCGAAGCGTGTGAGCTGGAGCGTATCCTTGATATCCTGACAGCCGAACGCCAGATGGCACGGCCCCGCGGCAAGCGCGCGCTGGCGGTGGGCTTCTCCCTGTGGAAGCGGGGATTCATCCCTGAATTCGTCGGGTTGGGCGAAAAGAACACTGTCTTTATCAAGCCCCAGATGCTGGACGGCTATGACTATCGGGACGGCGATATCGTCGTGCTGTGGGGCCGTAAGCACGACAAGGAAGCTGAAGCCGTGCCAGCCCATATCCCCGTCTGGCGCATGGAAGACGGCTTCCTTCGGTCTGTGGGGCTGGGGAGCGACCTCAGACGGCCGTCCTCCCTGGTACTGGACCGGTCAGGCATCTATTATGATGGCCGCGGCCCCAGTGACCTTGAGACTTTCCTGAAGAAGCATGATTTTGACAAGCACGACCTGGCGCGCGGCAAGGCGCTCAGGAAGGCTGTCCTGGGCGCACGGGTCTCCAAATATAATGTTGGCGCTTCGGGCGCGCTTGATTTCCGCGCAAAGGCTTCGGGCAAGCCGGTGATCCTGGTGCCGGGGCAGGTGGAAGCTGATGCGTCCATCCGGCTTGGCTCGCCGGAGGTGAAGACCAACGCAGGCCTTCTTGAGGCCGTGCATCAGTCCAACAGCGACGCCTATATCATCTATAAGCCACACCCTGATGTGGTGTCCGGCAATCGGGAAGGCGCTGTGCCGCAGGACGTTCTTGACCGCTGCACCAGTGAAGTGGTGGTGGACGCGGACATCATCGATTGCCTTGAGGCGGTTGATAGCGTGCATACCATGACAAGCCTGACCGGCTTCGAGGCGATCCTGCGCGGCATCAAGGTGACAACTTATGGCATGCCTTTCTACGCCGGATGGGGGCTGACGACCGACCAGCTGGCAGCGCGACTGGGTGAGCGTCGCGGGCGGGAGTTGCCGCTTGACGGGCTGGTATACGGCCTTCTGTGCGTGTATGCGCGCTATGTTCAGTGGCCGGGCGGCAAAAGCTATGGCCCGGAGGCGCTGGTGGCCGATATTTCGGCCATGGAACGTGGTGGCAGCGTGATTTCGGGCGGTCCCATGGCTTCAGTGAGCAAACTGGCGCGCAAGGCCATGTATATCGCGGAAGCCCTTGTTCGCTAGGCTGTCGCTGCAGACACCTTTATCGGCGCTGCGTTATAGCGTGATCGCACTGATCGTGTCGGCAAGGTCCGTGCGGTCGGCGGCTTTCAGTTCGTCGATCAGTTCGCCTTGCAGGTCGCGCACATGCTTGCCGACACATGTGTCCATTCCCCACTTCCATCTGCCCTGCAGGCTAAGAGTATCGCCAAAGCCGTACTTTCTCAGGAACTCGCGATCTGCTTGAAAGCGGCTTTCCAGGCGCAAGGCATCGTCTTTAAGGATTTCGACATAGTCGCGCAATTCTGTGTGGCGGGCATCCAATTTGTGCATCATCTTGCCGATGAACTGACGGGTTGTGATCGGCATCGGGTGCTGGTTTAGCCGCCTCATCAGTTCTGCGCATGGTGCGGAAATGGTTCTGTTCCGTTCAAGTGTATCAGGAATTTTCAACGCGGGAATATCCCCCAGGACGGAGAGGACCCCGCCCGCCACGTCCTTTTGGATATTGCTGTAGGATAGCAGGTGTACACGGTTCTTGCCGAACGCCTGCTGCCAGGCCTCGACAATTTTCCTGTAGTTCAGGGTTTCTTGCCATTGGCCGGCATCATCGCTGTCAAAATTGACGAACTCCCTGAAGTGTTTGGTGTAGCCAATGTTCTGGCACAGCTCGCGGTAAAACGAGAGGGCGAAATCGATATGAGGGCGAAACACCAGAATGCCGTGAAATTCGATGTCCTCAATGCTTTCCAGCGCCTTAACCAGGGCAGGCAGGTTATGCGGATGGCCAAACCCCTCATAGCTGACAAGGGCCTTGTCAATTGTCGGTGACGCCAGAATATCCTGCGCGATCTTCGGTAAATAATTGGTTCGCCCGGCGGCTAGGTTCAGGCCAAGGATGCGGTGGGAGAATCGATTGTGCTCGGTATTGAGGCCCAGGCCATCAGCCGGATAAAGAATACCGTGTTCTTTCATGAAGTCGGTGTTGTGATAAAGGATGCCCTGAAGAGAGCTAGTGCCGGTTTTGTATGTGCCGGCATGGATAAAAAGCTTGTTCGCGTGCTTTTTACGTGTTTGGGGCGAGCCTTTAAGCCAGTGCAAAAACCTGCCGAACTCAACCATTTGCTTGATGTCCTCTCCTGAAGTGACGGCCATCTATCGAGCAAGACGCTGAAAAGCGCTTCAATCGGAAATTCCATTCAAAGCCGTAACTTCCCATCCGAACCAGGCCCGGCTATACACGGTGATGCCGGTTATGTCTAGTTGACATCGGTCGCTGTTAGCGCCATAGGGGCTAGGAATGAAGTGAGGATTTTGGCTGTGTATCTTGAAGAAAAGTGGCTGGATCGGTTTACAAGACATATGGGCTATATGACATGGCTTCATGTCTTGTATGGCTATGACGACAAGCATCTTTTTATTGCTGATGAAGATATCCTCCAGCGTGCCAAAGGCGCCCGCAAGGTACCGCTTCGCTGCCGGTTGGCGACCCCGGAAGACTACCGGTCAAGTCTCACTGACAATATCAGAAAGATCCTTGTTTTTTGTCGGTCCGGCGAATTGGGTATCGTAAAAGAGCTGATCCGGAAATATCCCAAACGTGTTGTCACGTCCGGGACTTACGGTTTCAGCCTTGTTGGCGCTGATCACTACCCACTCCTGATCCCGTTCAGGAACCGCAAACCATTACCTGCCATCAAGGAAAGAATGGTCCTTCTCTCCACATCCTATGCGGATGCGGAATTTCTGAGCCGGTTGCTGCACAAGAATGGCGGCCCCGATTTTCAGGAATTTCTCGGGCGTCAGCACGCCACCTGGATGCAGCAGCACAGACCTTTCCAGATTTCGCGCTTCATGGACCAGGTACACAGGCGTTTCGCAGCAAATGGAACGCTGGCAGTGCATCTGCAGGCTGATGTGTTGACGGCGCTCATGGACAATACGCCGCTGACAATTGATCGGCTGGTTGACTATTGGCGGGGAACAGGCACCCGTGTTGTTCTTGTCAAGCGCCGCGACCGGATGTTCCAAGCCATTCTGGGGCAGATATTGAATAGAACCGCAGAGAGATCTGTCTGGACCAAGAAGCCATCCCGATTGCTTGAAGTGAAATATAACAATGAAGATTTCATTGGCTATCTACGGCGTTCAAGCTCACTTCTGGACGAGGAAGCTCTGCTGGATGGTATTTCGTCCTCTGCCGTGGAGACACTGGACATCCATATGGAGGACGTGATCTCAGCGCCACAAGAAGGGCTTGAGGCGCTGGCATCATTCCTCGGGATCAAATTGAACGATACGTTTGAAGCGATCGATTATTTCAGTGGGTATGAATCCGCTCCCCACTTGCTAGCCGTACATGACCAACTTCGCCGTGACTGGATCGACCGTGTCGGACTCCATGTCCCGCCGGTAGATTTCGGCAGGGCAGCGCGTGCCTGATAGATTTTGTCAGCGATTAGCCGTTGCTCACAAGCCTGGGGCTGAAGTCTTCAGAGATATTGGAAATCAGTTGTGTTGTGGAGATGCCTTCTGTCCTAGGCAGGTAGACAACGTCGCACAGTGACTTGAATTCGTCGAACCTACCCGCCCAATCATCACCCATCACTAGAATATCAGCTTTGTGTTGCTTGATATATTCACCTTTGGCCTCAAGAGATTCTTCAACGAAAACCTCATCAACACAGCCGAGCGCGAGAATGATATTCATGCGGTCTTCGGTGGAATAGACGGGCGGCCGACCCTTTTTGCGCCGGTTGAGTTCGCTGCAGGAGACACCTACAACCATGCGGTCACCCAGCTCAGCAGCACGCTGAAGTAGTCTTACATGCCCGATATGCAGAAGATCGTATGTTCCAAAGGTAATCACTGTCGTCATTTTATGGCTCTTATAATATGAATTTACATACTGATATGGGCGTGTAATAAGGCTCTCAGCGCTTTTTGTAAAGAATTTGTCAAAAAAACGCAACACATTCGACGTGAACGTGTATTTCTAACATGAATAGGGCTGGGTCCGGCCTTGCGCACCAAGTAGTAGTCCTTTGAATTTTGATACTCACCAGAATATGCCAGAAAATACAGCCAGAAGTTTGATTTCAGAGTTTGACGGGCACGTGGCGCGCTTCCTGTCCTCTGCGTCAGTAGAGGCGGTTGATGATGTGTTCCCGGGATGGAACATCGCACCAGCAGGCAGCCTGTTTCCGCATTTGGTTACAGTTGAAGATGATTTTTCGGTCTTTCATGTGCGGGCAGGCGACGGCGAACCAACCGCGCTATGTTTTTCCAAGGCCATTTTTGTGGGGTTTGTGGATGGTGGCGACACCCTTGAGGACGTGTCTTCCCGGGCTGAGTGCGAGCAAAGCTCGATGGGCGCCTTGGGTAAGGCTGCTGGCGCCGGGGTGTCGGGTGGGCAATATGGCCTGAATGTTCAGACTGGTGAAGAGGTGGCGCCCTGGTGGCGTGCCAGTTTTCCTGACAATGTCAAGGTACGGCAGATCTATCTCTACCGCCAATGTGGTTGGGATGTGCCTGAAGATGATCATCTTAGGGTCACAGGGGTCCGACCGGATGGTGAGGAGGTGGTGCTGCACTATCATGGGGATCGAGGCCAGATGGGACGTTTGGTGGCCGAGAAGATATCTCAGGGAACCCGTGCGCTGGAAAACCTACTGGATGTCCTGACGGGCGAAGCCAGGCAGGAATATGATGCGCTTGTGTCTAAGGGCATGGCGACCCTGCTGGAAGATGTGAAAGGGCGTGTGCCCCCCGTAAAGGGCGGTATCTGGAACAAGGTGCTGCGGCTTTTTGGTGTAGGCCACGCCGCTGGCCTCGCTGAGCCGGCAGGCGATGACGGCAGGATGCTGCGGGCGTCGGCCGTGGATCACATCTTGAAAGCGTTGGACTTGGCGCTTGGTGGGGCCAAGGACTTTGGCTGCATGCCGGAGACGGGGCTGGAAATCAATGTTCCTGCTTTTGAGGCCCAAACCTTGCGCTTCAGGACATTTGGCGAACTGCCGCCAGGGCTTGCAGGGTGTGAGCTATATGCGCCGGGTGAAGACGCACCGTTTGAAACGGTTGGCGCAAAGCGCCTGAAATTTCAATATATGTTGCCGGGCTTTCATTCGCCTGAAAGTTACCGCATTGGTATCAGGGCGCAGCTTCGCTCGCGTCAGCTCAGGCTTGGTGAAAGCAGGCGGATTGACCGGCTGAAGGTTTGGAACCTGAACCGTCAGCATGCTGCCAACACCTTGTTTCTTGAAGTGGCGGCACGCAACAATGAGGGTGAACCCTGGCGCGTAATTTATGACCACGGCGCGCCTTACCGCTTCGTGTGCCAAGCTCTGGCACTGGTGGATTGCCTGGTAGGCCACGAGACGACGCCTGCATATGCGCATCTCCTGGGAAAAATGTTTACCCAATATCGCCGCAAACATTTCATGAGCGGTGTGGCCAAGCTTTTCCGAGCGCACGCCGAGCTGAACAAGGCGGTTTTCAAGGGGTCGAGCCAGATCGCGCCTCAAACGAAATTCGCCGCGCCCCTCCGGCTTGGAAAACACGGGCTGGGTGTGCCTATTGCGTTCCGGGACCAGGATGTGGTGATGAAGCACCTGGTGGAAATGCGGGACAAGATCCGTGAAGGCGGGCACAAGCCTCTCTTCATGTATGGGACCCTGTTAGGCGCCATTCGCGAGAAAGATTTCATTCCCCATGATGATGACGTGGACTTGGCGATCATCATGGAAGGTGTGGGGCCGCAGGATCTGGACGCCGAATGCGACCGCTTCGTTGAGTACCTGAATGAAATCGGTGTCAAGGCGAAGCGAGGATCGGCCGTATGCCCTTTGATCCATTGCCACCGGGGGCCCATCACGTACGATATTTTCCTTATCGGCCATGTTGGCGACAAAATCTATTGGCCGCATAGGGGACTCGCGCTCAAGGAAGAGCCTGCGGATATCTTTCTGCCGACCGGAACAATCGAGTTCAAAGGCGAGGTTTTTGATGCCCCGAGGGACCCGGAAGCCGTGAGTGAAGCCCGCTATGGCAAGGATTGGCATATTCCTAACCCTGCCTTCGAGTGGTAGACGTTTTTTTGCTTTTCTTTTTTTCGATCTTTTGTGGAATATTTTTTCGTTAAGAGGGGGCTTTCGCTCCCTTAAGAAAAATTCATTTTCTTTTTCTCTTGTGCTTGCGCTACACCCGCACCACCTTTAAAAGCCTTGAAGTTTAAGGGCTCAAAGCAATCTGTTGGTGGATTTTTGATGACAAAAACACTTACCCATTTGAAACGACTGGAAGCCGAGAGCATCCATATCATGCGCGAAGTCGCGGCCGAGGCTGAAAACCCGGTGATGCTTTATTCTGTCGGCAAGGACAGTGCGGTTATGCTGCATCTGGCGATGAAGGCATTTCACCCGTCCAAGCCGCCGTTCCCGGTCATGCATGTGGATACCACCTGGAAGTTCCGCGAGATGATCGAATTTCGCGATAACCTGACTAAAGAGCTGGGCCTCGACCTGATCGTTCATATCAATGAAGACGGTGTGAAACAGGGTATCGGCCCCTTCACCCACGGCAGCCAGGTTCATACCGATGTGATGAAAACCCAGGCGCTGAAGGCGGCGCTGGATAAATACGGCTTCGACGCAGCCTTCGGTGGCGCGCGCCGGGACGAGGAAAAGTCCCGTGCGAAAGAGCGTGTATTTTCCTTCCGTTCCGCCCAGCACCGCTGGGACCCGAAAAACCAGCGCCCTGAATTGTGGAGCATCTATAACGCCCGCAAGAACAAGGGCGAAAGCATCCGCGTGTTCCCGCTTTCGAACTGGACCGAGCTGGATATCTGGCAATATATCCACCTGGAAAATATCCCGATCCCTGGTCTGTATCTTTCCAAGAAGCGCCCGGTGGTTGAGCGCGACGGTCAGCTCTTTATGGTGGACGATGACCGTATGCCGCTGAAGGAAGGCGAAGAGCCGATGATGAAATCGGTGCGTTTCCGCACGCTGGGCTGCTACCCGCTGACGGGTGCCGTTGAATCGGAAGCCGATACGCTTGAAGAAGTGATCCAGGAAATGCTGCTGACGCGCTCAAGCGAGCGCCAGGGCCGCGTGATCGACCATGACGCCGCAGCCTCCATGGAGAAGAAAAAGCAAGAGGGGTATTTCTAATGTCGCACCAGTCTGACCTCATTGCTGAAGACATCTCGGCCTACCTGAAGGCCCAGGAAGAAAAATCCATGCTGCGCTTCATCACATGCGGTAGCGTGGATGACGGCAAGTCCACCCTGATCGGTCGCCTGCTGTACGATAGCAAGCTGATCTTCGAAGACCAGTTGAACGCCCTTGAGGCAGACAGCAAGAAGATGGGCACCCAAGGCCAGGAGATTGACTTTGCGCTTCTCGTGGACGGCCTGGCGGCTGAACGCGAGCAGGGCATCACCATCGATGTGGCTTACCGTTTCTTCTCTACCGACAAGCGCAAGTTCATTGTAGCCGATACGCCAGGCCACGAGCAGTACACGCGCAATATGGCAACCGGTGCTTCCACGGCGGACGTTGCCATCCTGCTGATCGACGCGCGGAAGGGCGTGCTGACGCAGACCCGCCGTCACAGCTTCATTTGCTCGCTTCTCGGCATCAAGCGCATCGTGCTTGCGGTCAATAAGATGGATCTGGTGGATTATAGCCAGAAGACCCTCAATGATATCGAGGTCGAGTACCGCGAATTCGCCAAGGACTTCGGCTTTGCCGAGATCGTCTCGATCCCGCTTTCCGCGCTGAAGGGTGACAACATCCTGGAGAAATCGGCGAACACACCTTGGTATGACGGCCCGTCGCTTCTGCATTATCTGGAGACAGTGCAGGTGGGTGACGCCCGCCAGGCAGCGGATTTCCGCTTGCCGGTTCAGTGGGTTAACCGTCCGAACCTGGATTTCCGCGGCTTCTCCGGCACGATTGCAAGCGGCACCATCCGTCCGGGCGACCCGATCAAGGTGCTGCCAAGTGCTGTTGAAAGCACGGTCAAATCCATCGTCACCTATGACGGCGACCTGGATGAAGCCGTTGCGGGCGAAGCGGTGACCATCACGCTCAATGACGAGATTGATATTTCCCGTGGCGACGTGATCGCGGGCAAGGATCATCCGTGTGAGGTGGCTGACCAGTTTGAAGCCAAGATCATCTGGATGGCTGAGGAGCAGATGCTGCCGGGCCGCCCCTACCTGTTCAAGACCGCGAACAAGACCGTACCGGGCCTGGTGACAGACCTGAAGCACAAGGTGAATGTGAACACCATGGAGCACACGGCCGCGAAGAAGCTTGAGCTGAATGAGATCGGCATCTGCAACATCGCGCTCGACAGCCGCATCGCGTTTGACCCATATGCGAAGAACCGCGAAACCGGTGCTTTCATCATCATCGACCGTATCACCAACTCCACCGTTGGTGTGGGCATGATCGACTTCGCGCTTCGCCGCGCGTCGAACATTCACTGGCAGGCTTTGGACGTGGACAAGATCGCGCGGGCCGACATGAAACACCAGCGCCCGGCGGTGCTATGGTTCACTGGTCTCTCGGGTTCCGGAAAATCCACGATCGCCAACATCGTTGAAAAACGCCTGTTCGCCCGTGGCCGCCACACTTACACGCTGGACGGCGATAACGTGCGCCACGGCCTTAACCAGGATCTGGGCTTCACAGACGCCGACCGGGTGGAAAACATCCGCCGCGTGGGCGAGGTAGCCAAGCTTATGGTGGACGCAGGCCTCGTGGTGATGACCAGCTTCATCTCTCCGTTCCGGGCAGAGCGCCGCATGGTGCATGACCTGATGGACGAGGGTGAGTTCATCGAGGTGTATGTGGACACGCCGATTGAGGTCTGCGCCGAGCGTGACCCCAAGGGCCTTTACAAGAAAGCCAAAGCGGGCGAGATCAAGAACTTCACGGGCTATGATAGCCCCTATGAAGCGCCTGAACGCGCCGACATCCACGTGAATACCGAGAAGAAGAGCGCCGAAGAGTGTGCCGATGTGATCATCGCCTACCTCGAGGAAAACGGCTATCTGAACGCGGGTGGAAACGGCCAGCGCTAGGCCTTTTCCCATCGTCACTCGCCGGCTTGACCGGCGAGTCTATTGCAGAAATGGATTAGCCGATCAGGTCGGCGAATGACGACAAAGGTTGCAAATGCTTTTGAAAAGGCCGGGCATGTCCCGGCCTTTTTGTTGTTGACGATGCCGCGATGCGCTCGCTACCGTTGATGTCTTATCTCAACTAGGGGGAGAAATATCATGGGTTTTGGGGAAGCCGTTTCGGCGGTATTCAAGAAATACGCAACCTTTACGGGCCGCGCGTCACGTTCGGAATATTGGTGGTGGACGCTGTTTGTGATTATCGCATCCATCGTTCTGGCGATGATTGACTCGATGGTTCTTGGGGCCAAGGAATATGGTATCCTGGGCTCGCTTTTCGGTCTTGCCATTCTGCTCCCGGCGATTGCCGTGACGGTGCGCCGCTTGCACGATACTGACCGCTCCGGTTGGTGGATATTCCTGGGGCTCATCCCGATTATCGGGTCTCTGGTGCTGTTGTTCTGGTATGTCAGCCGCGGCACGGAAGGCGACAACCGCTTCGGTCCTGACCCGCTGGGCGCCAACGTGGGCGAAGTCTTCTCATAAGGCTTGCTGAACTACTCAAAGAAAAGGCTGGGCGCGTCCCGGCCTTTTTATTGTGTTGACCGGGGAACTTCTGTTTCGCTAGTGTTTTTTGTACGCAATGACGATGGGGGGATGTCATGGGGCCAGTTCAGGCTGTAAAATCAGGCTTCAAGCGCTACGTGGATTTCAAGGGGCGGTCCAGCCGGTCTGAATATTGGTGGTGGCAACTTCTGGTGGCCATCGTGTTCCTGCCAGCGATCGTGGCCGCCGAAGGCAATTTGGCAGACAGCCCGCTTATCATCGCATCGACCATTGGTATCTTTTTGATGCTTATCCCAACGATCGCGATAACCATGCGCCGCCTGCATGATCAGGATATGTCCGCTTGGTGGTACCTCCTGAACTTTGTGCCCTATATTGGGGGCTTGGTCCTTGTGGTCATATGCATCCGAAAGGGGACTGTGGGCGCCAACCGTTTCGGGGAAGACCCGCTTCAGCCCACAGGCGAAAATCTTCAAGAAGTTTTCAGCTGATAAATCCATATTCAGGGGAGAGAGATCATGGGTTTTGGTAAGGCGGTCGTGACCGCGTTCAAGAAATATGTCGCTTTTTCAGGGCGCGCGTCGCGGTCTGAATACTGGTGGTTTGTCCTGTTCTATACGCTGGTTCTGGGCCTTGCTTTCTATATCGATATGTCATCAGGCGATGGATTTTCGGGGCTGTGGGTGAATATCGTGACATACGGCCTGCTGCTGCCGTCCATTACGATTTCCGTACGCCGGCTGCACGACATCAATATGTCCGGCTGGTGGTATCTGGTGTTCCTGGTGCCCATCGTCGGCCTCTTCTTCATGGTCTTCTGGTTTACCAAGAAGGGCGATGAAGGCGACAACCGCTTCGGCAGTGACCCTTTGGGCACCGACGTGGGCGAGGTTTTCGCCTAAGGCGGCTTGAAAAAAGACGCGAAAAAGGCTGGGATACTCCCGGCCTTTTTTAATGGGGAGATGGCGTGAATATCATTCAGGCGAACAAAGCGGTTTTCAGGCGCGCGCTGGATTTCACCGGACGGTCTAGTCGGTCGGAGTTCTGGTGGAGCCTTCTGACCGTCTGGCTACTGGGGTATCTGGTGCTGCTGCCGCTTATCAAAGTGGGGCCAGCGTGGGCCGTCAATGCCTCCATGCTGGTGGTTGCTGTTTATGCCCTGCCGATGCTGGCTGTCTCCTTCCGCCGCC
>JBNKYQ010000005.1:0-29173 GCA_050300975.1 Kordiimonas sp. | reverse complement strand
GCCATTGCTGTCAGCTTCGGCTATTCACAGACCCCGGTGCGTGAACTTGCCCCTGACCGGGTCATTGATCACCTGTCGGAACTCACCAGCCTGATCAGACGCGTCTGAGTAGCTTCTTCCACAGGTGACCCATCAGAAGCGGCAAGGGCATACGCATATAGTGGCTTCTGACATACAGGGCCGCATTCGCCAGATAGAGGCCCAGCCCCCGCCCCTCAGTCACTGTCCGGACGCAAAGCTTCAAAGCCCAAGGTGCTACCGCCCCCGCAGCCGCAATGTCGAAATACTCCCCTAAGGCCCATAGTGCTTCGGCCACAGGCTTCAGTGTGCCGACGTCCCGCGCACGAGCAACAAGGCCGCCCTTCTCCGCTTCATCAAGGTCGCCATACAGATAGTAAAGCTCGATCAAGCTTCTGGCCGGGGTCTCCAAGGCACCATCCCCGAATATATGAACAGCCGAATGGATGAAACGGTCGGTCGGCGAGAAGGTCATCAGGTCGCTACCCTCAATCTGGCGCGCGTCTGCCATCATTTTCAGATGGTCCGGCCTGATCCGGGACGTACGCGGCAGCAGCCGGTGGTGTACATCAATAAGGGTTCGACGGGTGACGTGCCTGAGCGGCGGCAGCTCATGCATCCACCGGCGGTAATATTGCTGATCATAGGCTCCGGACGTGCTTTCTTCAGAATGCCAACCGGCCTGCCGAAGCAATCTTTCAGTCTCGTTGAGCTGGTCTTCGGGCACCAGAATGTCGATATCGCTTACCCGCCGGCCAATCCCGGCAAGAAGATGCTCTGCAACATAGGCACTGCCCTTGAGCAGAATCGGCTGGATATCTGTGCCCATCAGCGCACGTTTGATCCGATTGGTCTCAAACGTCAGCATACGGCGGTCATAGCTGCTGCGAAGCCGCGCATTCTCCAGTATCTCATGGAGCTTTGACCCCTTGGGGGCCTCCACCACCGCGGCGACCTGCCCCAGGATATGGCTCTGCTGGGCCCACTGCGTGAAGGCGGCAAGCATGGCAGGCTGATCGGGCAAAGGGGCCTGACCTGTTGCGATTCTGAAGAACGCTTTGATGTTGGCCTTCCGGACAGTCATGAAGCGTGCGCCTTCCATAATTGCCGGACCAGCAAGAGGCTGTCTTCGGTAGTGCCATACTCAATCTCATAGGCCTTCATGCCTTCGAGCATGGTCATCAGCCCTGTGAAAGCCGTCTCCCCGATCACCTGATAGTTTGGCGAACTGGCGATCAACTGCATGGCAGCGTCCGCCAGGTCGATCTCTCGACTTTCTGCCACCCCTCCTTCAACAAAGGTCGGGAACAAGATCAACCGGGGCTTTGCCGTTCTATCCATCGCCGCGATGTCACTGGCGCGCGGCCTGCGATAGGCAACAGACCCTTTGGGCGTGTCATGAAGCGTTTCACTGACCTGGTCCCGTCCAGCGAAGTCCTTCACAACGTCAATGGATGCGTTCTTGAGTGATACCGGACGCGGATAGGCCTTCAGACTTGCCTCATCCAGGTCAAGGATGGCGAACTCATCAGACAACAGGCGCCAGCCCTCTTCCATCAGTGCGGCGGTCAGTGTGCTCTTCCCGCCGCCCGACTTGGCCGCGATGATCAGGGCATCATCGCCTTCCGCGACAACGCCGGCGTGAAAAATGGCATAGCGGAAACATTGCAGTGCTACACTGAGGTTCAGACCCATCTCAAGCGCAAGCGGCGCCATCTGGATTGGTAGCGGCGCGGCCGGAAACTGGAAGCCGGGATCCGGCACAATCTGGCGCCGGAAGACCTTGCGGAACAGGTTCGGCGGCCGCAGGCAAAGCGAAAAATCACACAGCACGTCCTCATCAAGGATCACTGGGCACGCGGCATACATATCCAGGAAAAAGTCGATCGACCGCACGTCTGAAAGCACGACGCGTGTCAGGAACGGCCCGAGATCAAGCGCCAGCGCACCTGCCTTGAGTGCCCGCACCACATCGAACTTTGTGAAGGTGGACAAGGCGCGCGCGCTCATGGCTCCAGCCTTTCGACAAGGCCAACGTCATCCAGTTCACTGAACAGCCGGCGCACGACGCCGCTCGGGCATTCCTCGGGCGGGACCTCAAGGTAATCAGCGAAACCGGCTGTCACCTCTGCCAGTGTCTTTGGGCTTTCAGCCATGAAATCCAGCATGGCCCGTGATACCAGATTCAGCATATGGGTGGCACCCGACATGCGGCTAAAGGCGAATGTCGTGTCCCCTATTTCATGAAGGATATAGTGATCTGGGTTTGCGCCCCAAACCCAGTCGTCGCTATTAGGGCCAGCAGACACTGCGACCGTCTACTGCATTTCCAGATAGTTCAGTATGGACAGCAGGCACGAAATACCCGGGAAGCCACCGTCGTTCCCATATGTATCCAGATATTTGCCCGCCAGCACCAGATAGAGGCCGTTGGCACCATTCAGGTTCCAGTTGCCATTGCCGTTCAGATAGTCGGCTGGCGTGATGGTCGTGTTACGGTCAATTTCATAGACCTTGTAGCAATCGGTCCAGCCATTATTGCCGCCGCTACCTCCATCATCGTCGTCGTCACCCTGCCCGCCATGCCGCCAGTCGTTGCCGTTACCGCTATAGCCGTTCGGGCGATTCCCTGGCTCACCATCTTCGCCATCTTCCTCAAACCACGGTGTTTCACGCGGTGGGTCAGCCGGGCAGCCGTCCTGGTCGTCGTTGTCGCCAACCGGGTCATCAATATCGTTCCCCCAACCACAATCATTACCGTTGCCGTTACCATTTTCCGCATCGCATTCATCGGGGCGGAAACGTTCCGGGACGGTCGCATCGGGGAAGACATAGTCAGCATCACGCTGGAACTTTTCTATGTCCTTGACCTTATACTTGCCCTTTTTTTCCTTGATATCGCCATCGCCCATCCATGCCTTGCCGTTATAGTCGACAAGAATGGTCACGCTGTCCCGAATGACAAACGCACAATCCAGTGCGGAATGGACAGGCTGTGTGGCGGAAGCCTTCAGCGTCAAAACCATGGGAACACCAGCCGCGCCCAATTTAAGCAACTGGCGGCGTCGCGCGAGGAAATCACCGTCCTTCTTTGGAATATTTGACACTCTAACTACTTCTCCAGACTTACAGGTATGGAAAATTATGCAAAAATTTGATTAAACCAAGCTTAACAGCGTTTTTGGATGGCGGTCTAGGCGAAAAATGTCGCAACCCATTAGTTTTGCAATATTCCAGCCTTACTCTACACCGCAATAAAACATTCACAAAAGTGCAAACTGTGTCATTTATGGGAAATCTGACTTTCCAGATTTTTCCGCCACCGGCTTTGGGGCGGACACACCTATTTAGGATGCTGATTGATGGCCCCGCAGTCAAAACCATATATGGCGTTGCTCAATGAACGCACCATCATTGTTGCCATTGTCTTCACACTGGCGCTGATGTGGTCGTTCGGCCAGTTGTCCTTCCTTGGTGGGGTCATCGTATCTGGCGTTGCTGCATCGTGCCTCGTTCAGCTTTCGATCCGGCGGCGGTTCGAGGAACTTGAGGCCCGGCGCGCTGCCATCCAAAAGCGCAAGCGGGCCAAACGACCCACATCTGTTTCCATCCGCGCCAAGGCGTTAGACCAATTGCCCTCGCCTTTCATGCTGATCGATGCGGATCACAAGATTGTCGTCGCGAATATGGCAGCCAAGGAACTCCTGGGGGAAGACATTGTCGGCAATGACGCAACCTTTTACCTGCGTCAGGTGGAATTCATCAATGCCCTGGAGAAGGTGCTGACGGGGCCTGAGACTACGTTCCAAGTGGTGCGCTATACCAACAGTAAAGATCGTATCTTCGATGTAACGGTCGCCGCCATCCCGCACCAGAAACATGACCAGCAGCGTCAGCCAGAGGCCGTGCTGTTCTTCTATGAAGTGACCAGCCTGATCCGGGCGGAACAGATGCGCGCTGATTTTGTGGCCAATGCCAGCCATGAACTCAGGACGCCGCTGACGTCCATCCTCGGCTTCATCGAAACTCTTATAGGCCCCGCCGCAGATGACAAGGATGCCCAGGGCCGCTTCCTTGGTATCATGCAGAATGAAGCAGAACGCATGGTGCGTCTCATCGACGACCTGTTGTCGCTGTCAAGGATCGAGATGACCCGTTATGTCGCCCCCGAGATGGAGGTCGACATCAAGAAGCTGATCGTCAACACAGTTGGCGCCATCCAGCCGGGGGCGACTGCCCGCAACATCAAAATGGAATGTAACATTTCTGAAAACATGCCGCAGATCCGCGGTGATGGCGACCAACTGACCCAGGTCTTTATCAACCTGCTGTCGAACGCTTCGAAATATTGCGACCCTGACAGCACGGTCCATATCAGCGCCATGCCAACGATGGACAACAAGCGAATCCAGATCAGAATTCGTGATGAAGGCCCCGGCATCTCGCAAGAGCACCTGGCCCGCCTAACCGAGAGATTCTACCGTGTTGACACTGCTCGCTCCCGTAAAATGGGCGGCACCGGACTGGGCCTTGCGATCGTGAAACACATTCTTCTCAGGCATGACACAAACCTCGATATCAAGAGCGAAGTCGGCAAGGGTACTGAGTTCTCATTCCGGCTCCCGATTGCCAGCCTGCCTACCGAATAGACCTGTAATTTGCCTGTAACAATTTAGCTGTAACAGTCGCGGTGCCGCGAGAAACCTCGTGTTTCCTTATAAACTTGCACGGCAAGTCAGGATTTTAGCCACGCGTTCCTGTGGCATGGAGAACTAGGATGAAAAGACTCGCTGTTGCAGCCGCCTTCATCACTGCTGCCACCCTCAGCAGCACTGGCGCGCACGCACAGTCCCGAGATCAGATCCGCGTTGTAGGGTCGTCCACTGTTTTCCCGTTCGCAACGGCTGTTGCTGAAGAATTTGGTCGTTCGACACGCTTCAAGACGCCGATCGTGGAAGCGACTGGAACCGGAGGCGGGATGAAGCTGTTCTGTTCCGGTATTGGCACCAATTATCCTGACATCACAAATGCGTCCCGCCGCATCATGCAAACCGAAATAGAGCTGTGCGCCCAAAATGGCGTGACCGACCTTGTAGAGGTCAAGATCGGATTTGACGGCATTGTTTTGGCCTCATCCAAAGATGCAGCGCCGATGGAAATCTCGCTGCGTGATCTGTATCTGGCGCTCGCGGCACAGGTGCCTGCTGAAGGCACTGAGGGCGGCGCGGGCAACATGGTGAAGAATCCCTATAAGAACTGGCATGAAGTGAACCCGGATCTTCCGAACAAGCCGATCGTTGTTATGGGCCCTCCTCCGACCTCTGGCACACGCGATGCCTTCAACCGGCTTGCGATCGAGGTCGGCTGCAAAAGTTTCGCCGGTATGGACGCCTTGAGCAATAAAGATATCGAGCTTTATAGGGCTCTGTGCCGCGGCATCCGTGAAGACGGCGCCTATATTGAAGTTGGGGAGAACGACAACCTGATCGTTCAGAAGCTGCAGACAAATGACGAGGCTGTCGGCATCTTCGGGTACAGCTTCCTTGACCAGAACGGCGACGTCCTTCAGGCTTTTCCTGTCGCAAAAAGAGCCGACGGGCCCTATCAGGCACCGACTTTCGATGCCATTGCTGTGGGCACCTACCCAATTTCGCGTTCCCTTTATTTCTATGTTAAGAAGGCGCATGTTGACGTTGTCCCTGGCATCCGCGAATACGTCGCGGAATTCATCAGCGACAAGGCGGCCGGCGACTTCGGTTACCTTGCTGACCGCGGCCTGATCCCGCTTTCGGAGGAAGACCGCGCAGAAAACGAACAAGCCGCAAGCGCCCTGACCAAGCTTGTGCTGGAATAGTTAGTATAAGATACTGAGTACACGGGGAAATTGGCGATACCGACATGTTGCCCTTTTTCTGAATCTGGACACGTTTTGCAACCTGCGTAAGGCCGCCCTCAAATGACGAGCTCCGCAATCTTTCTCTTCCTGGTGATGCTGGCACTGGTTTCCTTTGCCGTCGCACGTCAGAAGTCCCTGGCCAGTGCAGGTGGTGACACTGCCAAGCTGCATTCCCTGCCGCGCCACTATGGCTATTTTGCTGCCACCTGTGTGCTGCTGCCCGGTCTGTTCGCTTTCGGCATATGGGTCGTTTTCGGCAACAGCATCATCGAGGGACTGATCCTCCAGGGCTTGCCTGAGCGTGTCTTCGAGCAGAATGGTGACCAGGCAACCCTGGTGCTGAACAGAATCCGCCTGGCGGTGGAAAACGCCAATTCCCCGGAAACCGATCCTGATATTCTGGCCGCCGCCCAAAAATTCCAGTCCATTTACTTCAAAGGTATCTGGGCAGCGTTTGTCCTCTCGATCTCGCTCGGTCTGGTTGGCCTCTATATGGCGATCAACCGGACCAAGCCGGACTTCCGCGCGCGCAACAAGTTTGAACGCGTTGTCCTGATTACCCTGGGCCTGAGCTCCGTCATCGCGATTGCGACAACGCTTGGCATTGTTGCCTCGCTCCTGTTCGAGAGCCTGCGCTTCTTCCAGGAAGTCCCGATTACAGACTTTGTCTTCGGCCTGCACTGGAGCCCCCAAACCGCCCTGCGCGCAGACCAGGTCGCCGCTGAAGGCGCGTTCGGCGCAGTACCCTTGTTTGTCGGCACGCTGCTGATCAGCTTCATTGCCATGATGGTAGCAGGCCCGATCGGCCTATTTGCCGCAATCTACCTGACCCAATATGCCAGTGTGCGCATGCGCAATATCGCGAAACCCATGCTTGAAGTGCTGGCGGGCGTGCCGACTGTGGTCTATGGCTTCTTCGCCGCTCTCACCGTCGCGCCGCTTTTCCGGGATCTTGGCATTACGTTCGGGCTGGATATCGCCAGCGAAAGCGCGCTGGCAGCCGGCGTTGTTATGGGCATCATGATTATCCCGTTTGTGTCTTCCCTGTCTGATGACGCGATCACTGCGGTACCGCGGTCGCTCAAGGACGGCTCCCTTGCCCTTGGTGCAACGCCCTCTGAGACAATTACGCAAGTGGTCCTGCCTGCCGCCCTGCCGGGTATCGTTGGCTCGTTCCTGCTAGCCATCAGCCGCGCCGTTGGCGAAACCATGATTGTTGTGATGGCCGCCGGGATGCAGCCAAACCTGACGGCAAACCCATTTGAAGCAGTAACGACGGTAACGGTACAGATCGTCGCACTCCTGACCGGTGACCAGGAATTCGACAGTGCCAAAACCCTGTCGGCCTTTGCCCTAGGGCTTGCCCTGTTTGTCACTACAATGATTCTCAACGTCCTGGCGCTGAAGATCGTCAGAAAATATCGTGAAGTATACGATTAAGGATCTCGGATGTCGGATAACCCAAAGAAAATCAAGCCTACCGACTGGCATTCGCCTGAGATGAATGCCCGGATCAAGCGACGCTATCGGCGGGAAAGATGGTTCAAGGGCTGTGGCTTCACCGCCGTTACCCTCGCAGCCCTCTTCCTTGTCACCCTGATCGGCAAAATCGCCGGTGACGGGTTCTATGGTTTCGTCCAGACCAGCATTGAACTCGATGTCCCGTTCGAGGAAAGCATCCTCGGGAATCCGCGCGAAATGTCAAAAGCCGATTTTGAAGGCGCGGTTCGCCGCACCAACATGCTTCGTATTATTGACGCAGCCCTCAGCCGACAATTCCCAGACGTAACAAGCCGTACCGACCGCCGAAATCTGCTGCGCATGGTCAGCACAGGTGCCCGGACCCAGTTGCGGGAAATGATTTTGGCGCGCCCCAATCTCGTTGGAACCACGCAACGGGTTCGCCTTCTGGCCTCAGACGATATCGATCAGCTGCGCAAAGGCCGGATTGACGCGTCCGAGCCGGAAGCAAACCGAAAAGTGAAAGACAAGGAATTGGGCTGGTACCAGAAGCTGGAAGAAGAAGGCCGTGTGTCCCTGAATTTCCATACAACCTTCCTGACAAGCGGTGATTCCCGCAATCCGGAACTTGCAGGCATCTGGGGCGCAACCGTTGGCTCTGCCCTGACCCTTCTGGTGACACTTGCCATCGCCTTCCCTATCGGCGTTTTGACGGCGATCTACCTTGAAGAGTTTGCCCCAAAAAATCGTCTCACTGACCTGATTGAAGTGAACATCAACAATCTGGCCGCTGTGCCGTCCATTGTATTCGGCCTTTTGGGCCTGGCCGTGTTCCTGGGCGTGATGCACCTGCCGCGATCAGCCCCGCTTGTCGGCGGCCTGACGCTGGCGCTGATGACGCTACCGACCATCATTATTGCCTCCCGCGCCTCTATCAAGGCAGTACCGCCATCGATACGAGATGCCGCACGGGGCCTTGGCGCATCCCCGATGCAGGTGGTGTTCCATCACGTGGTGCCGCTTGCGATGCCGGGCATCCTAACCGGTACCATTATCGGCATGGCGCAGGCGCTCGGGGAAACCGCTCCGCTATTGATGATTGGCATGGTTGCCTTCATTGTGGATATCCCGGGCAGCGTGACCGATGCGGCGACTGCACTGCCTGTGCAGATTTTCCTTTGGGCAGACAGCCCTGAGCGAGCGTTTGTTGAAAAAACCTCCGCAGCCATCCTGGTGCTGCTTACGTTCCTCATTGCAATGAATGGCCTGGCCATTTGGCTACGTCAAAAATTCGAGCGGAACTGGTAATATGTATAATGTGACCACAGAGTTGGAAACCATGACAGAAACTCGCAAACCAAAGATGATAGCGAAAGACGTGCACGTATTTTACGGCACCAACCATGCTCTCAAGGGCATTTCGCTGAATCTCAACCAAGATGAGGTCACGGCGCTTATCGGCCCTTCGGGCTGCGGCAAGTCCACTTTCTTGCGATGCCTGAACCGCATGAACGATACCGTGGACGGCTGCCGGGTTGAGGGTACGATCACGCTTGATGGTCAGGATGTCTATGCCCCATCGATCGACGTGGTTCAGCTGCGCGCACGCGTCGGCATGGTTTTCCAGAAGCCAAACCCCTTCCCCAAGTCGATCTATGACAATGTTGCTTATGGCCCACGCATTCACGGCCTGGCGCAAACCCGTACTGACCTTGACGACATCGTGTCAACGGCACTTGAGAAGGCCGGCCTCTGGAACGAGGTCAAGGACCGGCTTGAAAGCCCTGGCACCGCCCTTTCCGGCGGACAGCAGCAGCGCTTGTGCATCGCCCGCGCCATTGCGGTTAACCCGGAAGTCATTCTGATGGACGAACCTTGCTCGGCGCTTGATCCAATCGCCACATCCAAAGTTGAAGCGCTGATTGATGAGCTTAAGGGACGCTATGCCATCGCAATTGTGACCCACAGCATGCAGCAGGCGGCCCGTGTATCGCAGAAAACGGCGTTCTTCCATATGGGCGACCTGATCGAGCATGGCGATACGACCGACATATTTACAGCGCCCAAGCAAGAGCGCACCCGAGACTATATTACTGGCCGTTTCGGCTGAGGAGTACCTAGATGACTGAACATATTGTCAAAGCTTACGACGATGAACTGAGGGACCTGCGCGCCATTGTCAGCCGCATGGGCGGCCTGGCGGAAGACCAACTGGTTGGCGCCATGGAAGCCCTCAACGAATTTGACGCAGAAAAAGCTGCGATCGTACGCGCCTCGGACAAGCAGTTGGACAAGCTTGAATATGAAGCTGAGAGGGCCGCAATCGTGGTTTTTGCCCGCCGGGCGCCTGTTGCCGACGACCTCCGTGAAGTGGTTTCCAGCCTGAAGATGACCGGCCTGATCGAACGCATGGGGGACTATGCCAAGAATATCGCCAAAAGGACTTTGGCTATATCGGAAATGGGCCCTGTCGCTCTACCGTCAATCCTTGATCAAATGGCGCGGGATGCCCGCAAGATGATCCAGGACGTCATGGACGCATATGTTCACCGTGACGCCGACCTGGCTATGGAAGTTTGGGAACGGGATGAAGCGCTTGATAACCTTCACAACGCTGCTTACCGGCACATTCTCGCGCGGATGATGGAAACGCCGGAAAAGGTTGGCGTTCTGACCCATTTCCTTATGATTGCCAAGAACCTTGAGCGTATTGGCGACCAGGCTACCAACGTGGCCGAGCAAGTTTTCTACACCATTCGGGGTGTTGTGCTTGAAGAAGCACGGCGGCCAAAACATGACCTGACCAGCACCGAGCTGATGACGGACCAACATTAATCAGGGCAAACGGGGAAAATCCTGTGAAAACACGTATCCTACTGATTGAAGATGATGAAAACATCACAGAGCTGGTGCGCTACAACCTGGAGCGCGCTGACTATAAAGTCGATGCTGTCGCGGACGGCGAAGACGGCCTGTACCGGGCCAGCGAAGAGGCGCCAGACCTGATCCTTCTGGATTGGATGCTGCCGAACCTCTCGGGGCTCGAGATCTGCCGCCAGCTTCGTCGAAATGCCGAGACGCAGAATATTCCGATTATCATGCTCACCGCACGCGCGGACGAGCCTGACCGTATCCGCGGGCTGGAAACCGGGGCTGACGACTATATCTGCAAGCCCTTCTCGCCGAAGGAGCTGATTGCCCGTATCCAGGCCGTCCTGCGCCGCTTGCGCCCGGCGCTCGCGGGCCACGAGCTGGCCTTCGAGGATATCAAGCTAGACAGCGTATCCCACCGTGTGACACGCAGCGGAAAGCCGATCCAGCTTGGGCCAACCGAATATCGCCTGTTGCGGCACTTTATGGAAAATCCGCGCCGCGTCTTCAGCAGGGAACAGCTGCTGGACAGTGTCTGGGGCCATGATGTGTATGTTGAGCCACGCACAGTTGATGTTCACATCCGCCGCCTGCGCAAAGCTATTAACGTGGATGATGCACCGGATTACATCCGGACAGTTCGCTCCGCGGGTTATTCGCTCGACAATTATACCTGACCCCGGTCAGGATCAGGCCAAGCTGGCTTCCAGCTTGGCCAGGCTGCGCTCCAGCATCAGGACGCACCAAAGCGAGGCATGATGGTCCCGTTTGGCGGCCAGGTGTTCCGAAACCATGGCCCGCAGGCCGGTTCTTGAGATCAGGCCCGTATCCAGAAGCACCTCGCTTTCACAAAGCGCCTCCAGAAGAGGGGCCAGTTCTTCCCGCATCCACTGCCCTGCCGGAATATTGAAGCCCTTCTTGGGGCGGTCAATAATCTGGTCCGGGATAAATCCACGAACCGCCTTCTTGAAGGCCGCCTTGCCGTCCCCGTCGACAATTCGGCTTTCCGGCCCCAGACGGATCCCCCACTCAAAAAATTTGTGGTCGAGAAGCGGTACCCGCACTTCAAGGGAATGAGCCATGCTGGCCCGGTCGACCTTGGTCAGGATATCGCCCGGCAGATAGGTGTTGATATCGATATATTGCACGACTGAAAGCGGATGTGCCCCTTTGATCTGGCCTGCCAGTTCCTCGAAACGTTCCTGTGGGTGGTATCCTCCAAGCTGCTTTTTCATTCTGTCAGACTGCAGCCTCAACCGGTCCCGGTCTGGGGTCTTGGCAACTGACTGGAAATAAGCTTGTGCCGACGTGCGGGCAAGACCTTCAAACGTGGATTTGGCCCGCATGAACTGGGGTGCCCAGTCCATCTTCGGGTATATTTTCGACAAGGGGCCAAAGACGGCCCTGCGAACCATGTACGGCACCGCGCTACGGAATTGCTCTTCCATCATATGGAACCGGTAGCGCCGGTAGCCCCCGAACAGTTCGTCGCCGCCATCGCCTGAAAGCGCCACCTTCACCGTTTCACGCGCCAAGGCACAGACACGGTAGGTCGGCAACGCAGACATATCGGCAAAGGGCTCGTCATACACATCCGGCATCACGTTGATCAGGCTGGCATCATGGGCTGAAATCAGCCGCATCCTGTGGTGGGTGCCAAAATGGTCAGATACATTCTGGGCATAACCACTTTCGTCAAACGCTGGCACATCCGAACCAACAGCACAGGTTTCCACGGGTTTGGCGCTGTTGCGGCTCATCAGGCCAACCACCACGCTCGAATCAACGCCGCCGGAGAGAAACGCCCCCAAGGGCACATCGGCAATCATCCTGAGCTTCACAGCTTCTTCGAGCCGCTCCAGCAGTTCATCGGTATCCTCTTCGACCACCGACGGCGTAACCATATCAAGCTGCCAATAGCGGTATAGCTCGAGTTGGCCGGTATTCTTGGACAATTTCAGGCAATGCGCCGGCGGCAGCTTTTCAACGCCCGTGAGAATAGACTTCGGATCTGGCACATAGCCCAGCGCCAGATAGTCTTCAACGGCATCCAACCGCAAGCGGCGCTTAAGGCCTGGGTGTTGCAGGATCGCTTTGAGCTCTGATGCAAACAAGAATGTGCCATCCGGAAGGCTGGCATAGTAAAGCGGCTTGATCCCCAGCCGGTCACGGGCCAGGAACAACTCTCCTTTACGGTTATCCCAGATGGCGAAGGCAAACATGCCGCGCAGTCGGCTGACACAGTCCTCTCCCCATTCCAGATAGGCCATCAGGAGAACTTCCGTATCGCATTCTGTCTTGAAACTGTGTCCCAGTCCCTCCAGTTCCCGCCGCAGGTACTGGAAGTTATAGATTTCGCCATTGTAGGTTAACACAACGCCTTCATCGGCGCTCAGCATGGGCTGGCGCCCGCCGGCAGCGTCGATGATGGACAGGCGGCAATGCCCGAATGCGACCTGGTTGCCCCAGAAATAACCGTCGTCATCAGGGCCGCGGTGCGCGATGCTCTCGGTCATGCGGCGCAGGACTGCTTGGTCAACGCGCGCCTGCGCGGTCATGATAATACCGGTTATGCCACACATAGGTTTGTTTCCTGGCCCCCTGGCCCGTGGCTGAACAGAAACTGTTCAGGCGACAAGCTGCTGAAAAACCTGATCAGAATAGACCTCGGGTTTTCGAGTGTCGATGAAAATTCCGTCGAAGCCACAAGCATTTGCCCAACAGCCTCCTGGCCTCTCAAGCGAAGAAGGGCCAGAGCCATCTTGGCCTTGAGCGCGGAACTGTAGAACTGCCCATCCACATAATATGCCCGCCAAACCAATCGCTTCTGGCCACTGTTGAACCGCACAGACTCTTCGAAATGTGCACTGCCAATTGTCTGGACACTTGTGTCCTGCCCTGGCAAACGCGTCCAGCCCAGCGCGGACACGAGCGCAGTCGATGCAGCCAGGCGGTGGCCACCCCTGTCTGGCGCGATCAGAGCAGTAATGCCAAACACAGTATCTGCATCCAATCGGTACATCCATGCCGTGCTGCGGTCTGCTGAAGGCACTTCAAACCATGGCGCTTGCGCGGCGGGCGATAACAAGCGAACACCGCATTCAGCGCACTCTGGAGGGGCAAGCCTGGCAGCAGCGCAGGATAATGCTCCCTGCGGTGCCGCAGGCAACCACCAAGCGCTTGCAAGAACAGCAAGCAGCCCAAGGGTCACTGCGCCCGGTGCCAGGGGATGAGTTGCCCCTGGAAACGGTCCAGTGTCCGGTTGTTCTTCCTCGGCCTCATCCAGCGTGTCGTCCATATCGGAAAACTTGTAGGCCATGGAAATCAGGATAATCAGGACGAAACTGAGGAACCCCCACCCATAAACAATATGATCGACATCCTTTGCAAAGGAGACATCCGTCGCCTCTGAAATCAGGAGGGTTCCATATACGCGGACAGCGTTGGCTACAAGCGGGACGGCAACCGATGCCAACAGCATCAGGATCCGCCGCCGCCAGCTTCTAAAGGCCAGGCGGCACAATAAGATACCCGTAACCAGGCTGGAGAAAAGGAATTTGACCCCCGCACACGCTGCTGCCACCTCAAAAAGCCCAGACGACAGCTGGATCAACACACCGTCCGACTGATGGGCAACGCCTGTGAGGTCAAGGGCCCAGACAACGGCCTTCGCGGTCAGCACCTGCAGCGGCGCCACCAGGCCATCGCCGAAAGGCACAAAGGCAAACAGAAACAACATGGGAAACAGCAGAATTCGGTAGAATGCAGGGCCCATTGATGCCAGTACAATACACTGTATTGCACTGATGAAGGCAACATGCTGCAGGACCTTGACTTCGGCTGCCCCACCCAAAAGCCAGAGCGCCGCAAGAAACACCAATGCCACAGCGCCAGGCCAATAGACGCTGAGCGGTACGTCTTCCAGCCGCTCCCGTTCACGCCAGATCAGCCATAAACTGACAACAGGAACCCAGATGCCGTGGCTGAAAATATCCACTGTCCAGACAAGGACCGACATATGCTTAAGCGTGCCGAACCAGGCAATGAACAGAAGCAGCAGCCCCGCCCCCAATATCGCAACGTTTCTGCGGCCGCCCGTTAGCATCAGGGAGCTTCCCCTTTGCAGACTGCATCAACAAGTCCGTCCAAACGCTCCAGGCTTCTAGCCCAGCCATAGTGAGCGGTCATGTGGGCACGAGCAGCGGTGCCCAGCTTGGCGGCCTCCTGTGGCCGCTGCAAAAGCTTTATGACTGCCTCGGCGAAATCTCCGGCGCCATCAGCCACCATCAGATGTTCGCCATGGGCCGCATCTATGCCTTCCTTCGCGGCGGGCGTAGCAATGACCGCCTTGCCCATCGCCATTCCTTCAAGAACCTTGTTCTGGACACCCCGGGCCGTCAGAAGCGGGGCTACAACGAGCCCAGCGCCGGCAATGGTTTGCGCCATATCATCAACAAAGCCCATGACAGTAATATCCGGCTGTTCGGCCAATGCCTTGACCCGGGCATGCACCGGCGCACCGGCAACAATGAACTTGGCCTCAGGCATGATGCGGCGAACGATGGGCCAGACGTCGGCGGCAAACCACTCCACAGCTTCAATATTCGGCAGGTAATCCATTGCCCCTGTGAAGATCACGGTGTGGGGCGAAACGGAAACATCTTCAAAACGCTTGGGATCAAAGGCCTTCAGGTCCACCCCATTGTTGATATGGTCGATGCCCCGCCTCTGGTCCTCTGGCAGTTTTCCCCGGAACAAGTCGGCTTCAGCCTCGCTAACAAAGGTGGTCGCTGACGATGACTTCGCGAGTGCGGCTTCAAACTGGAACAAAAGGCGCGCCTCCCGGGCATAGACCCACGACATTGGAAATCCACTCTTTTCCGCATATGCGGCCCATTTATCGCTATCCACGTCCACTAGGTCAGCGATGACCGGCACCCCGCCTGGCTTACCCGCGACCAACGGTGCAACGGCACCAGAAAACAGAAAGACCAGGTCGATCTCGTCCCGGGCGAACAAATTATCGGCAAAGGCTTTCAGCTTGCCCGTAGGATAGGCCGACAAGGTCATCGGACGGCCAGTCAACAAGCCAAGCAGTGCTCCAGTTATCTGCGATATACGGCCGACCCGTCGGAAGCACAGGCTTTTCACCTTCGACTTCAGAAAGGACACATGAGCCAGGTCCTTCGGCTGGTCGATATAAAAACCAAGATGCACCTCATGCTGTTCAAGCAGGTGCTCCAGGAAGTGCCATGACCGGATTTTATCGCCCTTGTTGGGCGGATAGGGTATGCGGTGCGCGAGAAAAAGAATGCGTGCCATCCCTGCCCCCTAACCCAAATGCCTGGAGATTGGCGGCCCAATCAAATTTGCAATCCCAAGCGGCAAGCGCTTCCAGGCTGCGATCATCAGGCTGAATTTCCGGTTCTGGGGGGACATGTCAGGCACCCCAGCGCCGTCTGCCAAACGGTATTCATATTCAAGTGGTGTCGGCTCAAAACCCCAGTTTTTCTTGAAACTGTATGGGCCGGTTCCCACCTTGCTGCGGCCGAAATCGAATTTGGTTCGCCCGCTCGCAACTGCCTGCTTCATCAGGTCAAAATACATGAAGTCGTGGGCGGCCAGCGCCCGCGCCCGCGCGCTCCCCCCTGCATAGAACGGCAGTACCGTGTCCCGGGTGCAGAAACTCATCAGGCTCGCGACCCCCGTACCCTCACTGTCCCGGATGATCTGGATCAGCACATCATCACCGAATACCGCCTTGAAAGCAGCAAACAAGCGCTTGGGAAACACCGGCGTGCCCAGGCCATGCACCGAATACGCATACAGCTTGTAAAATTCATCTACGCTTGAATTCCAATCACTTACAAGGCCTTTCTCAAGTGACTTTCGAACAACAGCGCGTTGCTTTCGTGGTATCTGCAACAGCAATGCCTGTTCTTCCCCAGGGGCCAAATCGCGGATGAAAGTTGCGGCTTTTCCCTTAACAATTGACCAGCCTGCATCATCGTGGTGACGCGCTGTCACGGTCCGATATTCCAGTATGTCGCACCCGGCTTCCGTAGCCAGTTTCCAAGCCTCCGCGTCCAGCGCATCATAGGCTTCATCGCTCACAGCAAGTGGCCCACCATACACCCCGAACATGGTGGAGATGGCCTGCCTGCCGAAGAGCATGCTGCGCCTGATGGTCAGCGGCAGAACGCCGACGATCGCGCCATCCTGTTCGGCAAGCAGAAAGGGGCTCTCGTGCCCCGCACCTTCTTCGATCACCGTCTTCCAACCGGACCGGTGGCAGAATGTGCCGTCCGCATGGGCCTCAACAAAGGCGTCCCAGGGGCCTGCCGAAGCGTTATCAAGGAGCCTGACGCGAACAGTCATTGACCACCTGCCCCGGCCTGTTCCTCAAAGGCAATGTTGTAGATATCTTTCATCCGCCCCCATGACCGACTATCACACAGGCGCCCAACCTTTCGGGCCATCCGGCTCTGGTTGGTATAGTGCCTGAAGCGGGATAGCCACGGTGCGTTTGCCACAAAGGGTTGGTCCGGATCCATTTCCCAAGGGTGCATGTAAAACACGCCTGGCAGCCCGCTTTGACGGACACTTCGGCTGAACAATCCCTTACCAAGGAAATAGGGTAAAAGCCGGAAATATCCGCCGCCAGACGCTGGCCATGCGCGACCGAGCTTATAAACGCTCATTGGCACCTCCAGTATGCGTCCCGCTCCTATGGGCCAGAAGGGACGCCTGGGGGCCTCGGGCATACCATAGTGGTCGTGATGCACGGGATAGATGCTGGAGCTGTAGGTAAAGCCAAGCTCTTCGAGGCATTCATAGGCCCACCAGGTATCTGGCGTCAGCGAAAAGCTGGGCGCCCGGTAGCCTTTAACGGCGGACCCGGTTGCGTCCTCGAGCTGAGCCTTTGCGCCGGCTACATCCTGGAAGAACTGGTCCCGTGTCATGGTGAAAAGGCGCTTGTGGTCCCTGCCGTGGCACGCAACTTCGTGGCCTGCGTCATGAATGGCCTTTATCAGCAGAGGATGCCTTTCAACCACCCACCCCAGGCAGAAGAAGGTTCCCTTTACCTGATGCCTGTCCAGCAGCGCGAGGATCTTGTGGGTCTGCTGCTCTACCCGGCTTTCCAGATTTGGCCAGTCGTCACGGTCCAGAGTGTGTTCAAACGCGCCCACCTGATACCATTCTTCGACATCAACAGAAAAAGCGGACCGATCACCAAACTTGATGCCGGCCGCAACAGGCTCAATCGACGTAAGGACTGATGCAGCCTTACTTGTCATCCTTTGCACCGCCACCGGCCAGTTGAGCCATCAGGTTGGTCAACTGCTTGAGGGTTTCGTCCTGCGACTTCATCATGTTCTCAAGCTGGTTGATACGGTTCTGCATCTCCTCTTTCTCCTTGTCGTCGCCTTTGGACGAACCGGAGCCAGACTTGCCAACACCACTATCGCCAGACTTCTCAAGCGGAAGCGATGGGTCATTTTGCAGGTTTACCGGCGCTGAAGGCGGCCGCTGGATCGCAGATGAAGTTGGCGTTACTTGCCGCGTATCGCTGGCCATGTCGGCAATCACGGCCTCGACGGTCTCAGCATCAACGGTATGAATTTCTTCGAGGGCACCATAAAGAAGAATCCGTGAACACAAGGTGTTCAGACGGCGCGGCACACCCGCGCTATGCTGGTAGATGGCTTCAACAGCGTCTGCGGTGAAGCATGGGTCGTTATCCCAGCCCACAAGGCGCAGACGGTGCTCGATATAGCCGGCAAGCTCTTCTTCTTCCATCGGTTCAAGATGGTGGGTTGCGATCACGCGCTGACGCAGCTGTTCAAGCTCAGGTGCCGCGAAAATGCGCTCACGAAACTCGGGCTGCCCCACAAGGAAGCTTTGCAGCAGGGCCTTGTCGCCTTCCTGGAAATTCGACAACATACGCATTTCTTCAAGCGCGGCGTTCGAGAGGTTCTGGGCCTCATCCACCACCAGCAGCGCACGCCGGCCCATCTGGAACTGTTCACGCAAGTATTTTTCAAGCCGAGCCAAGAGCTGCCCCTTGTCTTCCGCCTGAGCATCTAGGCCAAAGGCCGCAACCACGCTCCTGAGTAGGTCTTCCGCGCTCAGCTGCGTGCTCACGATCATCGCAGCGATGAATTCGTTGCGGTCAAGCGTCTCGAAAAGGTGGCGGACAAGCGTGGTTTTACCGGTACCAATGTCCCCGGTTACAATGATGAAACCTTCCCCCTGGTTCAAGCCATAGGTCAGGTAAGCCATCGCCTTCTTGTGCGTGCGCGAACTGAAATAAAAGCGAGGATCCGGCGTCAGTTGAAACGGCCGCCCCTGCAAATTATAAAAACTTTCGTACATACCGGCTTAAAACGTCCCTCTTAGATACAGGGTCAAAGCATTTTCCATCAAATCCGAACCTTGCTCGTTCGATTGCCTCTGACTATGGCTCGCATTTACCGCAAGGGTAAAATACTTCGACAGACGATTTGACCAATCCAAGCTCCCCACAATGTAGTTATCTACCCGAACCCCGTCTTCAAATCTACTGCGACGATAGCTTATTGTTCCAGATAAATCAGTGTTTTTATTTATACTTCGCTTGAACCCGGTTGAAAGACCCCAAGATGATGCTGTCCCTGAACTATCGTCAAACGTGCGCCACTCCATGTTTCCGTTCACGTAGAGTTGTGACCGCTTGTGCCGCCAAGTTATTACAGCGTTAGCGTTCCGACGACGAAAATCAACATCTGAAAGGGAAAAACTTGGGTCTGTCTCATCAACTGGCAGCCCTTGTGTGTCTATGATGCCTCTCGAAGGATCAAACTGCAGCGACTGCAGCGTATCGTTCAGGACAATGGCATTGGATGTGATCGTATCGGTATAACTTGCAACCAGATCCAACCTGATTGAGAAGAAATGCTGAAGTCGGCCATACCATTTGGTCCGGTTACCTTCCTTGCCCCATTTCAGTGTCAGGTCCAGCTTCCTGCCTGGTGTCAGCCGAAACCCTGCCTCCCATGACATTCCATCCGCGGCCAGCGCAGACGATTGCAGTCCGTTTTGCGAATAGCCCAATGTTCCAAGAAGTGCAAAGTGGCGACTGAACTTCAGATTGAGCTCTGCACCGGCATTTTCAGACTTGAAATCATTGACGTCCAGGCTGCGCTGACTGCGCTGGCTGGACGCAAAGAGACGCCATTCCAGATTGTTGAAGCGCTGGCCTGACCCGATGGACGCTCGGACCTCATGCGTTTGCGTGTCAGAGAAATTGGTGGTGATGGTTTCATCGTCCAGATTGTCTGCAGGGCTTAGCGTAAGGCCAAACCGGTAGCTCACGCGCCAATCGGCTATGTTCCGCATCGTGCCTTTGAGAATGGCACTGCCGGTATAGTTTTGGACAAGGCGCCGGTTCGTGCTTTTGTTGGCGATACTTTTCGACAAGCTGCCGCCGCGATCCAGAAAGACCTGGCGAAGGCTGGCGCGACTGTTGACCGTCAGGTGATCTTCGAGCACATCCATATCGAAAGTACCAAAGAGATTATGCCTGCCTTCGGAGGAACCGTCAGACATAAACCGCAGATAGTCATAGGAATAATCCAGCGCACCGCGAAGCTTTCGACCTTCGAGGCGGGTGTTCAGGCCAGGAGCAAAGTTGAGAACCACATCAGACTGGCGGTTTGACTCGGTAAGCAACGAGTTATCAGAGAAGGCTAGCTTGGCCTCAAGTCTTGGATCGAACCAGACATGTTGGGCATGGACGGCCTGAAACTCAGCTCCAAGGCTAAGAACCAAGGTACCAAGGGACAGGAGCCGGATAGATCGGTTGTTGCCGGAGAAAGCCCCCACCTAGCGTTTCCCCTATCGCCCGCCGTAGCCGTAATAAGACGCAAATTTCTTGTTGCTGCCACTGTAACGCGTCTTGTTAAGAAGCAGATTGATATGCTCACACGCGCTGATCATGCTCAGGCTTTCCTTGATCTGCGGTTCGGTGGTTTTTTCAGCCTCAATCACAAAGATCGTCTGGCCCATATAGAGCGCCAGCACGGAAGCGGCCGAACTTGCGAGCACGGGTGGTGAATCAAAGACAACCAGTCGGTCCGGGTACCGCGAGCCGATCTCGCTCACGATCTTTTCCATCCGCTCACTGGCGAGCAACTCTGTCGTCAGGTTGTGCTGACGTCCCGCAGGCAGCAGAACAAGGTTGGGGATATTGGTCCGGATCAGGCAGTCGCCAATCTCAATCTCATCGTCCGCGACCACATCCATCAAGCCGCGTCCACCACTGACACCGAGACGGTTCAAGACCTCAGGCTTGGAAAAGTCAGCGTCAATCAGCAGCACGGTGGTGTCCTGCTCGGTGGCCACCGAAAGGGCAAGATTGATCGCACAGAAGGACTTGCCTTCACCCGGGTTGGAGCTGGTTACCAGCACCACATTGCCATTTTTTACATGACGGTCCTTGCTGAACGCATTCAACAGGATGGACCGTTTGATGATCCGGAATTCTTCCGACATCAGGTTTGGGGGCATATCCGGAGTGATATAGCCAGCTTCCCTGAGCGCCAACAGGTCAATTTCCTGCTTCTTGCGCTTGCCGGAGCCCGCCTTGTCAGCCTTCCCGACCCGCTCCGGCTTGCCGGGCGTGTCGATAGGCGCAGGCTTTGGCGCATCAGCCTGTTTCGGGGGCTGTACTGGAAGCGGCCTGTCCCCAAGCGTGTCAGCCAGTCGGTCAGCGGTGCTACGGCGCGCTTCAGGCGAGCCAATGCCGCCAACGCTTTTCTTCTGTTCAGCACCCTCAGCTGCACCAGTACGCGGGGCACCAGGCTGGCCAATGCCGCGGAACTGTTTTGGCTGCTCCTTTTCAACCGCCGGATTCAGGGAAGACGGGTCACTGCGTTGCTCTGGCTTGCTGGGGCTACCGATGCCGATACCCTGTGCCTTGGAAGGGGCTGAAGACGCACGCTCAGCGGCGCGTTCAACAAGAGATCCGCCGCCCTCTTTCTTCTTCTTTTCCTTTTGTGCTGCCCGCTCGATCAAATCCATTACGCAATACTCACCCTTATCCTACCGTCGGTGCGCCGAAAATATCGAACGCAAGCAAGGATACAAAGATTATCAACAACAGGAGGACACCGCCGGCAAATGACAGCAGGTCTATGCTGCGGCGGCGGTTTTCATCTTCAGACATGGATTTGGTCACATTGCCCAAGATCGGCAGATCGAAATGAGCCCGCAGTTGGTCAACGGTTATAACAACCGGGCGCAGCTGTGACAGCACCAATGCCACACCGATGCCTGCAATAAGGGAGCCGACAAACACCCCGGCGAAGAAGATCAGGCGTGGCGGCCCACTTGGGCTCTGCGGCGTGATAGGCTCTTCAACAACCCGAAGAGACAAGGCATCGTCCGTCGCTTCCACATCAGCACGCAGGTCAAGGTCCTGTTTCTGCTGCACAAATTCGTTATACTGCTGGCGAAGTGAATTATAGTCTCGCTTAAGCTTGCTTTCCTGCGCCTCAATTTCCGGAACGCGCTTGGCTTTTTCTTCCATCTCGGCCACGGTCTTGCGCTGGTCACTCTCCCGCTGCTTCAGCGTCTGCAGTTCGGTCCGGGTCTGGATAATCTGCAGCATCAGCTGCTCATATAGTCGGTTCGGCGTTTCCGTGGTGAGATTCGAATTGCGGCCCGCTTCAGCAGACCCCTCAAGCTCTGCAGCCAGCGCATCCTGCTTGTCCTGCAGCTCCTTCTTAAGTGCATCAATCTGACGGGTTACATTCACGACATCCGGGTGACGGTCCTTCAGGCCAAGAACTCGCAACTGGTCCAGTTTCTTCTCAAGGTCTGCGATCCGTTCTTCAAGCGGGTCCTGGTCCCCACTGCGGGAGCCAGTCCTGCTGGACCGCGCCTCCCTGATGGTGGCCGGTACATTCTTGATTTGTTGCTCGAGTGTGTCGTGCGTTACCTGTGCTTCGGCAATAAGGCTGGTCGTTTTCCGAAGATCCGCTTTGGCACTGTCCAGACGCTGAATGAAGCTGCCGGCAGATCCGAGGTATTCGATATTGTCCTGCTGGAACTTGGCGACAGCCGTTTCTGCGTCCGACAGCCTCTGCGCATATTCCTGGATTTTCTGATCGATGAACTCGATGGCGCTGTCAGATTTCTGACGGCCATCCTCTGTGTTGCGCTCCAGGAAGAAGGCCAGCAGGCTCGCAACCACCCGCTTGGCGACTTCCGCCCGTTGGCGGTCGCTCAGCCTGTCGTCGTCAATCGAGTACTGGATGCGGAACATGCCCTCGTCGAGAGAGAATATCCTGATATCCCGCGTCAACTGGCCGACCAGGGCATCGAGGTCCTTGTCGGTCCGCGCGAGCTGATCGAGATAATCAGACCGGCGGATGATTTTCTCAAGGTTGGCACGCGTCACAACGGTGCGGCGAACGATCTCGACCTTGCGCATCAGGTCAACGTTGATGCCCATCTCGCGGGCAATCGTTGGCAGGATAGTTTCCGTATCCACAAAAATCTGGGCCGTTGCCTCATACTTGTAAGGCATGGTGGCAACCAGCGCCCAGCCCAGAAGGCTAACCAGCCAAGTGGTCCCAAGCATATACCAACGCTTCCGCCAAATGCCGTAAGCAATGGCTTTAACCTGTTGATATATATCATGTAAACTGGACTGCTGAACAGCCATTTGCCTTACTCCGACACCAACAATTTATGTCCTGCAGTCGCTAGTATACTACAGAATGCTCTCAGGGATAATCAGTACGTCACCTGGCAAAATCTTGACGTTCGCGTCGATTTCGCCGTCCTTGAGCAAAGATTCAATTTTCAGTCCGTATTCCTTCTGTTCGCCATTCTCGAACCGGACCAACGTCGCGCGATCACCCGCTGCAAACTCTGTCAGGCCGCCCACCTGGATCATGACATCAAGAAGCGTCATGTTGGCGCGGTAAGGAATGGCTTGCGGGCTTGCGGCCTCGCCCACAACACGCACCTGCTGAGAAAATGGACCGAAGAAATTCTGAACCACCACGGTCACGATCGGCTGGGTGATGTAAACGCCCAATTGCTCTTCGATGTCCCGCGCCAGCTGGCTTGGGGTTTTGCCAGTTGCCGGCAAATCCTCAACAAGCGGCATGGTTAGCCGTCCGTCAGGGCGGACCGTCACAATCACAGAAAGCTCTGGGCTGCGCCAGACGTGAACGCTCAAGCCGTCACCCGGGCCTATAAGATAATTCGGGCCAGGGCCTTCATCAGGCGGCACAAAGGGCGCAGGCGGCAGCCTATCTGGCCAATTGAAGAAATAACAACCACTTAACAGGCTTGCTCCGGCTATCAGCACAAAAGGCCTTGCCCATAATTTCAATGCCGCTGTCACTAGCCCTTCTTTCCTCAATTTATGTCTTGTTATCGCAATCAGTAACTATCTGGGCAATATGCCAAGCAGAATCCAAATAAATCAAGCGCTTTATTAAAGACTTAGCCTACAGGAAACCAGCGAAATCTACTGCTTTAACGGTCCTTTTCCTCGTGATCTTGGTCCATCCTGAACTTGGCGCTGTCGTCGTCTTCCGAAAATTCAGCATAGTCGTCGTTCTTTACCATCCAGTAAACCAACCAGGCCGCAAAGAAGCAAAAACCAATAAAATACAATGTTTCCAATGGTATGCCCTCACCGTTTCTCTGCCAGAGCCGCTTGCCACTGAAGTGAACTGCTCAGTATTTCCTTCAGCGTAGCATGCTTTGGCTGCCAGTCCAGCAAGGCTTGAAGCCGGCCAGTGTTGGCTATGACCGAAGGCGCCTCACCCGGGCGCGCGGCCCCATGCTCATAAGGAACATCCTTGCAGGCAATGTCCTTCAACGCCGCGATCACTTCAAGTACACTGTAACCTCGACCGTAACCAAGGTTTAGGCGCTGGCTCTCGCCGCCACCCACCAGATAGCCCAATAGGGCCACATGGGCGTCTGCAACATCGGCCACATGGATATAGTCGCGCACACCGGTGCCGTCTGGCGTATCCAGGTCACTGCCGAACACGGTGAGCGGTGGAGCAAGGCCCAGCAGCCCATCAATGGCGCGACCAATCAGGTGAACCGGTTTCTCCAGATACTGGCCGTGACGCATGGCCGGATCTGCCCCCGCCACGTTGAAATAGCGAAAGATGCCGAACTTTAGCGCACCTGTTGCGGCAACATCTTCAAGCAGTCGCTCAGTGAACAGTTTCGACCAGCCATAGGGATTGAGCGGACAGGCTGTGTCGTCTTCGGATACGGGCCGATCGGGCGTAGTGCCATAGACGGCCGCGGTCGAAGAGAAAATGAAACATTCCACACCCCCAGCGACACAGGCTTCAATGAGAGAACGGCTACCTTCGGTATTATTATCATAATATTTCAAAGGGTTAGCGACAGATTCATCAACTTTGATCGAACCTGCAAAATGCAAGACAGTGCGGATGTCGTGTCTGGCGATAATCTCTTTCACCAAGCGCTGGTCATGGACCCGGCCCTCATAGAAATGCGTGCTCTCGTGAAAGGCATGCCGACGCCCCGTTGACAGGTCGTCAAGCACCGAAACCTCGTATCCCTGATCAAGAAGGGACAGCACGGTTTGTCCACCGATATAACCCGCTCCTCCGGTTACAAGAACGCTTTTACTCTCACCCACGTCTGGACTGCCTTTCCGGATATTCTTTCACTGCAGTTTCAAAAATCGCTTTTTGACCCATTGATATTTCATGCCAACCAAACTGCTGGGCATAAAGGCGCACTGCCGCACGCCCCGGATGGTTGGTGACAAGCTCAGTGATCGCTTCCGCGTATGCTGCTGCTGTTTGCCCGTGCACCAAACGGCCGGCCTCGGGCACGGTGACAAGGTCAAGCGCCCCGGCCACCGCATTCGAGACCACTGGCGTACCGCAGGCCATCGCTTCAAGCAATACGTTTGCCCAGCCTTCTCGCTCGGACGGCAACATCAGGACATCAGCAGCCCCAAGGAGCTCGGGCATTTTCTCAGGCTGCTGTTGCCCAAGGAAGCTGACACGATCCCTAATCCCCAATGATTGGGCCAACGCCTCAAGCGAAGCCCTTTCAGGCCCCTCCCCCACCATGGTTACCCGGGCACCGGGCAAAAGGCTTGCCGCCTGAAGCACTAGATCCGGGCGCTTCCGCGGAATCAACCAACCGGCAAAGATCATGTGAAAATCATCAACGCCCTTGGGCATTTCAGTGGCACCGTTGCTGACATGGAAACGCTCAGTATCTACACCGTTCCGAAGCGTCGTCATTGGGGCCTGCACCCCCATGTCCCGCAGCTCCTCAAGCAGGCTGTTGCTAACCGTAATCACGTGGCTGGCTTCATGCGTTGCCTGAAGTATCTTTTTGCGGAATTTCGGTATCCTGCCAACTTCCGTCACATCACTGCCACGTGCGGTCATCACCACGGGTTTGTTGAACCACTGGCCAAGCATCGCCGCCGCGACACCATCGGGATACAGATAGTGGGCATCAATCAGATCTGGATCAAATCCGTCCCTCTTTAGCTTGTTGAGCTGCCTTGCCGCAGCCCGCGCCAGAAAATACGGGGTAAGCGCCATCCCAATCTTGGGGATCACCAGAAACCGCGGATGATGCACCTGAACATCATGGCGGACTTCCTGGCCTGCCACACGCCCGAATTCACCGTATCGGCCAAAAGCCCTATGGCTGAATGGGAACCAGGGAACGGGCGCGATAACCTGGGCCTCTATCCCTGTGTCCGCCAGCAAGTGGCGCAATCGATTTTCTACAAACACACCAAAACTGGGCTGCTCAGAGTTAGGAAATAAACTTGAAAAAGTTAATATTTTCAATTTATTGCAGCCATAATTTAATGTTTAACGCAAGTTTTCCAGCTGGCGCTTGGCATCAGCAGACTGGCTGAAACCTGGATCAAGTTGGAGGGCCGCCTCAAAGGCCTTTTTAGCATCATCGTGGCGCCCGCGCGCCACATAAGCCATGCCAAGGTGATACCGGTAAAGGGCTTCAGCCGGCGCCCGCCGCGTTGCCTGTTCGAGCGCAGGAATAGCCTTCGAAGTATCCCTGTTCGCCTGAAGCAATATCCAACCATAGGCATCCAGAATGATAGGATCATCAGGACGTATCAGGTATGCCCGCTCGATCAGAGGAACACTTTTCCGATTACCATCCTCAAGATACGCCTTAGCCAGTACAGCCGCGACATAGGCATCCGCAACCCCGTTTCGCAGGATTGCCTCATACTGCCTGATTGCAGCACCTGTGCGGCCCTGCCCGACATAAAGTTCACCCAGCTTCAAACGCGCATCCCGGCTGGTTTGGTTTTTGCCGACAAAGCCCTCCAGGGTCGCGATGGCGGATGCGGTGTCGCCCAACTGCTGCTGGGCCCTCGAAAGGCCGATATAGAGATCACTGCTGCTGGCAGTCGTCATGGCGGCCTTATAGGCGGCGACAGCCTCTTCCGGACGCCCTACCTGCAACAGGAAGTCACCAACAACACCCGCCGACACGTCAACAGGCCGCTTGCCGGGGTTCAAGCTGGTGCGCCTTACCATGGCCTCGTCAAACCTTTCAGACAGCGCATCCGCAGCAAAAAGATACCAATCCAGCATCGCAGGGTCCGGCTTGTCCTTCCCGGCCTGCAGGGCACGGCGAAAAGCCGTTTTGGAGCCTGTGTATAGCTTCATGGCAAGCATGGCGCGCCCCTGCAGCAGATGGGCTTCGCCACTATCCGGAAAATAGGCTACATACCGCGAGAGTGGCCTGACCGCGAGCCGGGCTTCGCCAAGCTGCAGCAGTAGCTCGCCCATACGTCGCAGTAGGTCTGGCCGGTCCGCCGCCATAACGGCCGTATCCTTAGCCTGCGATATGGCTTCTGCGGTTTTTCCCGCGCCGCCAAGGGCCTCAGAATAGTCGGCCCACACATCAACCGAATTCGGTATGGCCCTGACAGCGGCACTGAAATAATCAACCGCCTCAGCCTGCTTGTTCTGCCTCAACAGGGCCCGCCCCAACATCGCCTTTGCGCGTGCGTCGTTGGGCGTAATCTCCAGAAGCCGTTTCAGGTCTTTTTCCGCATCACCAAACTGGCCCAGCTGGATTTGCGACAACGCCTTGTTCCGAAGCGCCGTATAATATTCCGGATTGCGTGCATAGGCGGCCTCAAACGACCGCGCGGCAGCAGCATATTGCCCCTTTTGGAATTCAAGCGATCCCTTCAGGTTATAGCCCAAGCCACGGTCCGGTGCGAAGGCAAGCATCTTGGCAATCGTCTGCTCGGCCGCATCCAGATCCTTTTCGCGGATCTGCATGCCCGCAAGAATGGCAAGGCTGCGCAGGTTTGCCTGCTGGTCCTGAACGGCATGCGACAGTGTTGACAGGGCCTCTTCCGTTTGTCCGGCAACGAAGCGCGCCAGTGCAAGCTTGGCTATCATATCGATATCGTTAAGCCCTGCTTCACCACCGGTTCTCGCCGCCAGCGCTTCATATAGCATCTTGCCCTTTTCAACATCGCCAAGCCGCATGGTGGCGGCTGCAGCAATTGCCAGAATGTTCGGGTCGTCGGGTCGGGCCTCGAGCGCAGGCTGCAGGGTATTCAGCGCTGACTGTGGCCGCTCGTCCTTCAGGAAAGCGGAGGCTAATGCCATGCGCGCTGGCAATACCGCCGGTCGCGCGTTGACAACCTTTTGCAGCAAATCCTCCGCGAGTGCGTAATTACCCAGTTCATAAGCCACCAGACCGCGGATATAGATTGCGGGCAGGTAATTTTCGGTCACCACACGGGCGGAGTTCAAAAGTGCGTTGGCCTCTTCGTAGCGTCCCTGCCTAGCGAGGATCGTGCCCGAAAGATACATCGCCATCGGATGCTTTGGCGCAACGGCGTAGATCGCATCCAGATAGGTCTGGGCATCTTCAATCCGCCCCTGATCAATGCGGATTGAGGCCAGTTCAATATTGGCCAGAATATTTCCAGGAAATAGTCTTTGCGCCTCTATGAAGAAGTCTTCTGCTGCCTGGCTGTCCCCCTGATAGCGGGCGATCAGCCCTTCAGTGTAGCGCACCATGGTGTTACCAGGGGCAAGCTTCGCTGCCCGGGTCGCATAATCCGCAGCCTGTTCCAGCCGTCCATTCTGCAGGGCCAGGCGGGCTAGCCCCAGATAGGCCTGGAAGTTTCCGTCGTCCGCTGCCCGACCGAGCTCATAATTCTTGTGTGCCTCGTCATACTTTCTGAGGGCGAAGTTGGCGTCCCCGAGCACGATGTAGGATTCCGCGCGCTGGTCAGACGGGATATTCACGCCGCGTAGAGCGCCAATGGCATCTGCAAACTTTCCCTGCAACAATTTAGTCTTGGCAAAGGGCACCGCCGTTTGCGCGTAATCTGCACCAAGGCGGCGGGCCCGCTCGATTGCGGCTTCAGCGGCGATGCCTGCGCCTGTCTGAATATAGGCCTGCGACAACAGCATGTAGAGCTCGCTGTCCGCCTTGCCGCCTTGCTGCAACGCTTCAATGCGTTGGATCGCCGCCTCATATTCCCCGGATGCAATGAGAGCACGTACATCATTGCTGCCCGATTGCGCCAATACGCCGCTGGTGCCCGCCACCGCCAACAGGGCAAAGGCAGCGACGCCCGCTCTCAATACTTTTTTGGCCCCATTGAGCTGATGTGAAATTGCGCTGCCTGATCGCATAGTCCTTACCTTACCCCGACGGGAAACAGAATTACCCTTACGGTCTGGATGATAATCAACAAGTCGAGAAACAAAGAATAGTTTTTGATGTAGTAGAGGTCATACTCGAGCTTGCGCCGCGCATCCTCCACTGACGCGCCGTATGGATAGCGGATTTGCGCCCAGCCCGTCATGCCCGGCTTTACGCAGTGCCGCTCCCTGA